>WFNC01000219.1 GCA_015488785.1 Flavobacteriales bacterium
CTAAAAGACTTGTATCATGATGAAATTAATAATCCTTCTTCTCTTATTTCCGTTTTCTTTAGCCATGGCTCAAGGAAAGACTACAGTATATTTTATACCAGGTTTAGGTACCGACTATCGTATTTTTACTGAACTTGAATTGGGAGATAATTACGAAGTCGAATACCTACACTACTTTACTCCTCCAAAAAACACAACAATGAAAACGTACGCTCATTTAATGGCTAAGCAAATTGATACGACTTCTAAATTTATTATTGTTGGAGCTTCATTGGGAGGTATGCTTGCTACAGAAATGGCTGATTTTATGTCTCCTGAAAAAACAATCCTTATAGCGAGTGCCAAAAGTAGATTAGAGCTCCCGTATATGTACCGCTTTCAAAAAGTAGTTCCCCTCCAAAAGCTTGTTCCTGGAAAGATAATCAAGTCTAGCACTCAGTTTTTAAGAAAAATTGTTGAACCAGCTGCAAACAAAAAAAATGATTTTTATACCGATATGCTAAATAAAAAAGACCCCCTTTTTATGAAACGAGCAGTAGATATGATTGTGAACTGGAAAAGAACGGAATATAATAGCGAGATTATTCACATACACGGAAACAAAGACAATACATTGCCACTTCGAAGAGTAAAACCAAATTATGTTATAGAAAATGGTTCGCATGTTATGGCTTATACAAAGTCTAAAGAAATCAGTGAGCTGTTTAAAACAATACTTTTGTGACAGTCGAATCGGAAAATTTTACCTCAATATTTTTCTTACAAAAGCGACGGTAAAATAACTCATCATAAAAACACCAACCCAACCTTCTAAAGGAGCTATAATTTTGAATAAACCAGTAGGCAAACAATCTCCATATCCAATGGCGCGTTTACTTTCTTCTACAATTCATTTGTGTAAATGAGACACAAAGTATCTCGAATTAAAAACCTACCCTTTATCCAAATATCTTTTGTATATAAAGTAATACAAAAACAGCCCTAAAAATGGTAACGCAGCTACTTTATACCGTACCAATGCTCCTGCTACGGGAGTTGTAATCCCAATTATAGCAAATAACATCAGCGTAAAAACGAATTGAAACAAAAGCCAATTATTAGTTGCTCTATCTTTCCAATTTTTAAGTGTAAACATCGGAAAAATAGAAGCGAGTAAAGCCATTAAAATCAATCCATTTTCTAATACTGCTGGTATCGCCATTAGCGAAATAGATGACGAAGGATATGGTCTTGTAAAGCTATTTAAAATACCTAAAGGAATCGCTTTTAGTACACCTAAAAAACTTGCCGTTAGCAATGGTATTTCAAAATAACTTCCTGCTTTTGTATTGGCGACCAAATTGAGAAAATCTGCCTGTTTTAAAACCAATGTATCTACTAAAGACGTATTAAAAAGAAGATCACTATTAAAAATAAAAAGGGTAAAAAGGACTAAAACACCAGCGTAAATTAAGCCTACTTTTTGTTTTTGAAAACGAAGGACTAAAACAAAACTAAGCAAAGGAAAGATCAACGCAACGAGCACATAAAATTTTAGTAAAGCAATAAAAACTAGCGAGATAATCAGATAAAATATAACTTTTGGTTTTACAGCTAAAGTTGCTAGTTTTTGAAGATTAAATACTAATATTCCTAAAAAAAAGAGAAGAAGACTCTCCTTCAAAACACTCGAACTCCAAAACAAAACAGAAGGCAAGCAAAACACAACTAAAATTAAATAATGAAAATGACTTGAAAAAAAATTCTTGGCAACTCTGTAAATACCGACCAACCCAATAAAACTTAAGAAATTAAAGAATAGCGAATGCACATGAAAACTCCCAAACGAGAAGATTCGAAACAAAGCATTGACTCTAATCATCAATTTAGAATCTCCATAAAAAAGAGAATTGTGCTTGTTTGCCCAATAGTTCATCACGTTGTAATAATTATCGTGAAAATACTCATTATCAGGAGGTGAAGAAAATACTAAACGAAAATAATCGCTAGGTTTTGACCAAAGTGCATTGTAAATAACTTGACTGTCATCAAAATATTTGAAAATATCGGCATCTGATCGTACCGAATAAAATTTAGTATAGATTAAATACAAAACTACCCCAACTCCAACCTTTAAGATAAATAACCCCGAAAGCCACAACGGTTTTATTCCACTTTTAATAAAAAAAGGATGCGTCGTAATACTATAAATAAATAGTAAAAGGTAAGCTACAATTAATATGACTTCTAAAAACAAATTCATTCGAAAACTACTTCTTTTTTTAAACCTTTAAACAAACTAATTTTTCTTTTTCTACCTTGGTTTTAAACAACCCAAAAAGAACCGTTGCGTTTTCTTTATTTATTTCAAGTACCTCTCCTATTTGTTTCCCGCCTTGTTTTAGTCTTACTTGAGAGCCAACTATAATTGGTTTCTGAGGTTTTGCTTTCTTCGGCTTTTTCTTTCTCTTTTTTGGTAATCCTTCTTTTGCTTTCAAAACAGCTAACTTAGTAGATTCTTCCGTCTTCGTTTTCTCTACCGCAATATATTTAGTCAGTTCTTCAATTAACTTTTTGTTTGCTTTTTTATTTTTGGTATTGTATTTCTTTATAAACTGTTGAAACTTATTTCCTGTAGTAATCAACTTATTATTTTTATCCCCTACTTCTTGCGTCTTCTTCAGTTTTTCGGTCAGTTTTTCATTCTTAGAATTATAAAACTGTTCAGATTCTAATGCTTTTTCTTCTACAATTTTAAAAGCCATTTTTGCTTGTTGCAATTCTGATTTTTCATGTTGAAGCTCCGTTAAAAGTTCGTCCATTTTTACGCGATTCAAATCCAATCTCGATTTAGCCTCTGCTATCAATTCATCTGAAATACCATTTATTTTTGCTACCTCAAACGTAAAAGAAGATCCCGGTTGTCCTACCGACAATTTAAACAAAGGCCTCAAAGATTTTGTGTCAAACAACATACTAGCATTTACAGCATTTCGAAGTATTGACGCCTTTAATTTTATATTTGCATAATGCGTTGTAATCACTCCAAAGCTCTTTTTATTGTACAAGGTTTCAAAGAAAACTTCAGCCAAAGCCCCTCCCAAATCAGGGTCAGAACCAGTCCCAAATTCATCGAGAAGTAATAACGTTCGCTTATTGGTTACGTTAAGAAAGTGGTTCATTCTTTTCAAACGGTAACTATACGTACTTAACTCGTTCTCAATCGATTGATTATCTCCAATGTCCGTCAAAATTTGTTGAAACCATCCCATTGTACTATTCTCATTGGCAGGAATAAGCAAACCACTTTGATACATTAATTGAAGTAACCCAATGGTTTTTA
>WFNC01000220.1 GCA_015488785.1 Flavobacteriales bacterium
TCTCCATCAAGCATATTCGAAGCAATTAATAAAAAATCTTCTCTCACAATTTTGATATGACCATACCTAAATGGATAACCCCATCTTTTTTTATCTGCTATAAACGACAATGTAGATATAAGAGGTCTTATATCTACATCAATGCTAGTAATAAAGTTGACATCTTTCCTAAAGGGTACAAAATTTGGTGCCATTTCAAAATTATAGATTTCATTATTTATAATTTTTCCTATAGCAGTAAACTTTTGATAAGGCACTTTATCTTGCATCTTTATTTTTGGCGAATAGTAAAGAATCCAATCATCCTTTTTCATTCTTCTGAGTGGTTTCTCTTTACCATGACATAATTGAGAAAAACCTCCATCTTGACCTACTCGTACATGTTCCTTTGAAGCAACACCAATCCAAAAGTTCATTAAAACTCCTTAGTAAATATATATATTATATGTAAGTTTACTATATTGATGTTTAAACTATGCTTTTGTCTTATAACGTTTGACTCAACCGACAGTTTTCTGTTCGGTTCGAGGTTTTGTTAGCTAGTTCTTAATTGTTTGGTATTAGGTGACAACTGCTTATAAGAGAGCTAAATCGTCACCTAATGTTGAAGTTTTAGAGAGTTGTTAGGCCTTCAGTGGAAACCTAAAATGTGTATATTTCATCTACTCGGTAAGGCATGTCTCCGTAACCATTGTTGTTCAAAACAGAGGTGACTGTTTCTTGGCTTACTCCGAAGTGATCAGATGCCCTCATGACAGCTTCATCAGAGTAATCATTATCGAGGAATGCGATGAGCCCTTCAATAGGGCATAATAGTGCCGCTGAAAACGCCTTCTGATATTTTTGCCTTGTTGTTCCCATATCAGTGTTTACGAGCCATTCTGCAGTAGGCTCGTGGATAAAATCTCCGATAAAGCGACCAAGTTCAAAGCGTTTGGCGAAAGGATGCAGTTTTCGGGGCAGGTATTTAATATTATTTGTCTGATTCCGAATGCCAACTGAAACCATATGTGCTTTATTGACGCAAGAATCCCATTTTTCCTGCTCCTGCTTAGCTACTCCCAACAGATTAAAAAGCGTTTTCTCGTCCAAGGAACCATTGTCGTTGCCAAGCTGTTTTCGGATATCTTTCGCATCTCTTACAGCAAGCTTCCAAGGCGTGTGATCCAACATAGACGCGACATCATTGGAAAGTGAGAGGTCTGGAGTACCGAAAACTCCTGTTGACTCAAGAAATTCATCCACGCTCCTTATAGAGCTTTTCCCATATTTCCCAAATACCGGAGCGAGTTCCTCAATCGTTTTTGTACCGTCACGTTCCCGGAATTGCATTGCCCAGTTCATAGTCACTGAACTTGCTTCGTCTGGGTCGAAGCCCATCATTGCTTCAATTTTTCGGTACGCAGCCATTTTAGGGTCTGCTTTTTCCGCTTCGATGACCTCTAAAAATTCTTTGATCGTATTCTTCCCAAACTCTAGGCTATTAACACGATCGATGCATTCGTTTAAAAATGCTTTTATACTATTTTCGAATTCAGCCAGGGAAACGGAGGTCACTCCGTTTATCCTGTTTAGATAACGGACGGACTGCGCATTTTCGTTTGTGGATGCACTGGCAATATAAATAGAGTCTAGATCGCTGAAAAAAGCCATTTTAGGCCAAACATACCCGTGATTAGCAGCACCAAGCTCATGTGCCATTCGCCAATTGTGCCCCGGATTGCCTTTGCTATACGCCTGGAACGGTTCATATAGGAGCCGCCACCAATTTTGCATAAACCACATAGCAAGGGGGGCAGAAGAAACAAGGACGGTCGGCTCAACTGATTTGGACCATGTGTTTAAATTTTCGGTTACCAAAACGTCGCCAGCTGAAATCAGGAGTCTGGACATTGTACCGCCGTACATATCTTCGCTAGTGATGTCTGACCAGCTTTTATTGGTTATTATCAAGCTCATGTTCGTTTATTCCATTCCGTAAGAATGAGAGCGCTAAAGGGATCACTTTCGGGAACAGGATAACCGTGGTAGGTCCCAAGTTCCTGATTTTCCAGTTGTGCTTCCAGTGGCTTTCCGTTCTCATCGACTGCCCAGATGTTTTGCGGAAAGCCATTACGTACCTGTTCGCTGATCATTCCACGCCACGCACCTTCTTTTAAAAGTTTGAGTGCCTTTTTTCTTTCAAAAATTTCAACGTCATCACATAGTGATTTCGCGCTCCTAGGATTAGTTGGAGGAACCAGATTAAAATCATTGGGATTTTTTTTGTGTTCAGAGTTCCCACCGTACCCTATCGTTTCTGAAAGTGTTTTATTTACTTCATTATTCTCGACGGAATAAGGGCGAATTCTTCTTTTCGGGTTAAATTTGTTTTCTCTTTTTGTAAATGACAATGCAATTCCTTTTACAAATTATACCATTTCAATGTATTTTATGCTTATGGTACAGCGTAATATCGTCTAAAAGCTCTTAATTAAGCTCCAATACAAATTCTTTGCTAACGGCAGTCGTGAGCAATACTTTACCCGCTAGGGTAAAGTATTGGTCTCCTCGTTTTTGTTAGCTTTCTTTTGATTCAAATTCTTCTAATATTTTTTTTATTCCAATTATATCAATTGGGATATATCCTGTTGTGTAACTAGACTTTACAGTCTTGTTATTAGTTTTTAAGTCATAATGAAAATGATCAGGAGCAACTTCTAAAATTTCATTGTGATGGTTTGCACTATCAACTCTAGCAACTTGTTTTCCTAATTTGTTAAATATCATATACCCATAATCAATTTTTTCTTCATTATCTGGATCTTGTAATCGTAAAATGATTTTAAAGCCACTATTCCTATACGCAGTTACTGTAAAATTATCCGTATTGTCTATAGTGCACTCTAACTCGTCAATTACCATTTGTACTGTCATATTAAGGAGCTCAGATTTAGATAACTTGTCTGATTTTAAAAAATCATTTTCAACTTTCAATGATTTTAACAAAAAATCTAAATTAGACTTTTCTGAATTTTTAGATTTATTATAACAGTCTTCACAGACATTGTAACTTATGAATAATCCTCTTTCTAAAGATAGTGTAGTAGATAGATTATGTGTAATTTTATTACCACAAACTAAACATCCATCTGTTTGAAAAACGATACCTCCAGATGTTGTAGTATTTTCCTTTCTTCCATCAAATATTTTTTTTATTGCACCTGTTTTATCATTTCGTCTTTGAAGAAATTTTTCTTTTCTATCTTCTAATGATAAATGCTCGATATAGTATGCAAAAGTAAAATCATTTATTGCCTTAAAATCATATTGATATTCTGCTATTTTTGTTTGAAATTCAGAGACTTGATTCTTTGTTTTTTTTCTAATAAAGTAGCATCTTGCTAAAGGTGAACGAATTGTTGGTGGATATAAAGCAGTGAATAAGGATTCATCACTTACTTGATTTGGGTAAATAAAATAATGTTTACTCCCATTTAGCATATGAAGTAGCTCATTAATACTATCTAATTCTATATGTAAGAATGGATTGTCTAATAAGTTTCCGGCATAAGCTTGAATTAAAGTATCTGCATCAGTACCAGAAGATGTTTCTTGTATAAAAGATTTTGTCATTTGCGTAAATGTCATTAAATATTTTCCTTATTTGTCATATTATATTTGTAAGCTAACTATTAGTTAATCAACATTTTAGCACAAATAAAAGCAATTACTTCCAAGTAAGTCACTAGCTAAAATGTTTGTTTCTACACCGAGTTATATGACCGGTTGTTGTCTATGGAGTTTCTTAGTCGAATGTCTTTTTGGAGTGGTTTTTAA
>WFNC01000221.1 GCA_015488785.1 Flavobacteriales bacterium
CAACTTTGATGCAGCCGAAAAAGCAGGAATCGAAACTGCAATTGCAGATGTAGAAGCAGTACTTAAAGATGACTCTGCAACCAAAGCACAAATTGAAGAGAAAGTTAAAGTTTTAACTGAAAAATCTCACAAACTTGCAGAAGCTGTTTACGCTAAAGAGCAAGGTGGAGAGAAAGAACAAGCTGCTAAAAAAGTAGATGATGATGATATTATTGATGCTGAAGTAGAGTAATCTACTTTAGTTTTTTAAACTTCTGAGACAAGATTTTTTCTTGTCTCAACCTCAAACAAATATTTGGCTATACTCCCACAATGAAAATAAAACTAGCAACCTTTAACCTCTTTCAATTTGCAGAACCTCCTTATGCCTACTATGTTAAGAAAGATAGATTTTCTGCTGAACAGTGGCTTGAAAAAACCAAATGGATAAAAAATCAGATACTTAAAATGGATTGCGATATTATTGGCTTTCAAGAGGTTTTTTCGCGAGATGCTTTAGAGGTTTTAGTTAAAGAATTAGGGTTTAACTATTTTGAAACAGTAGATGTAGCGAAGATGCAAAAAAAGACCTATATTAGTACTACGGTTGCTATTGCTTCTAAGTACCCCATAACGAAGATACAACGTGTTAAAGTCAACATTCCTAGTTTTAAAAAACATGATTTTTCGGGGCATTATGGTTTTGCTAGAGTTCCGATTAAAGCTACAATTATGCTTCCTAATAAAAGAGAACTTGTGGTTTATGTTTGTCATCTAAAATCAAATAGACTTAACGAATTTGAATATCGGTTTAAAAAAGAACATGACTTAAAACATAAAAAAGAGTCGGTAGCCAAAGCCCTAAAAGGTACAAAGGCGACTTCTTTACAACAAAGGCTATGTGAAGCTTCTTCACTTTTTATGAACATGAAAAGGGTGAAAAACAAGCCCATTGTTTTACTTGGTGATTTTAACGATAAAGAGTTTTCTCTAGCCATTGAAGCGTTGTCAAATCATAAGTACCATGATGAAGAGAGTGAAGAAGCTCTTCTTTTAGAAGATGCTTCTTATGGGTACAAAGAAGTGGCAGCTAATCCTCACCCTGAGGCAAAAGAACCGACACGAAAACCTACGAGTTATTTTCTAGGTAAAGGAAATGTACTGGATTATATTATGATTTCAAATCATTTTGAGGTGACAAATTATGCTGTTTTAGATGAGCATTTACATGAACATGGAATAGATTTGTTACTTAAAAGTGACCATGCACAGGTAGTTTGTGAATTGACTTTGAAGAAAGCTGAATACTAAGCGTTACTTTTACTTAAAGACAAAAGAATCTTTATTAATAATCTTGATTAGAAGTAAAAATCTGTTATATTCTTGCAATTAATTTATAAGAGTTAGAAAAGGATAAATATGTTTAAACCACTTAATGTTTTTGGTGAACCTTTAAAGCCCTGTAGTATGGAACCTGTAACAGGGTTTTACCGAGATGGTTCATGTAACTCAGGCATGGACAATCAAGGACGACACACTGTTTGTATTTTAGCAAGTGAAGAGTTCTTAGAATATTCTAAGAAAATAGGAAATGACCTCTCTACACCTCTTCCTCAATACGGATTTGCAGGAGTAAAAGCAGGAGACAAATGGTGTTTAGCCATTGGAAACTTCTTACGAGCCATGCACCATAAGAAAACGCCTAAAGTATTTCTTCACGCTACACATATTGCTGTTTTGGAAAATGTTGAATTGGAAAAGCTTAAAGAGTTTGCTGTGGATTTGGTATGAATGCTAATCGTGTCAGGTATTTTTTCTAATTTTTATATTAAAAATAAACTAATATTATTATATAATATTTTTATGAAAAGAAATATAACAATTTTGTATGTTGATGACAATAATTTTATTAGAGAAGAAGCAGTTGAATATCTTTCTCTTATTTATCAAAATGTTTTAGAAGCTAGTAATGGAGAAGAAGCTTTAGATATTTATGCTATATCTAAACCTGATATTATTATTACAGATATTGAAATGCCAATCATTAATGGTTTACAAATGGTAAAAAGCATTCGACGAAACGATAAAAAAACACCCATAATTATACTAACAGCTTTTATGAATCCTGAATATTTATTGGAAGCAATTGAGTTACATCTTGTAAAGTATATGCTTAAACCTATAACAAATCATAAGTTAGATATAGCACTTGCTCTTGCACATGAAAGTTTAGAGGAGGAGGTTACTAATTCTATTGTCCAACTCTCTGAAAATAGTTATTATGATACATTAAATCGAACACTGTTTATTAATAAAAAAAGTATAAAATTGACACATAATGAAACTTTACTTTTAACATTGTTACTTAAAAATTCAAATACTGTTTCGAGGTATGGTGAAATAAAAAATAAAATTTGGAATTATGAAGAGAATTATAGAGACTCATTACGTTCATTGGTTCGTTCGTTAAGACATAAACTTGGTGGGATTGTTGTTAAAAATATTTCTGGAATTGGTTATCGCATATTGATTAAAGTCTCTTAATGTTAAAGAAAATTTTACTTTTTTTAGCTATTTTCTATGTTTCTCTTTTCGCTGAAAACAATAGTAGTATTGAAAAGTTTATGATTTTAAAAACGATGGATGATTCTTTAACCCTTGAAAAGATAAAAGAAAAAAAATATCTTTTTAAGCCTATTTCTCAGAATAACTCTTTAATTTCTCCTCAGACTACTTCTTGGATTAAAATAGAGTTGAATCCAAATATACCTTCAGGTAAATATTTTGTTTCTTATACGGGTTTTGAATTTGATGCTTCTTCCTTTTCAGTTGAACAAAAACTTACTAAATATATAAGTAACACATTACAAGTGTATAGTTTTGAGTATGATAAGAAAAGGGATTCTAAAAGTTATTATTTTAAGCTTCTTAATGTTAAGCATTATCACAAACCTTCTTTAAAAATACAATTATTTGATAAATATTATGAACAGAGTATTTTAAAACCTGACAGCAAAGAGTTTTATCTTTTATTTGGTATTGTTATCGGATTCATGCTTATGGTTGGTTCTTATAATTTAGCAATTTTTTATTTTTATCATGAAAAATCTTTTCTTTATTATTCAGTGATGCAGTTTTTTATGATTGCTATTATGATATATCAATTTGGAATTAGTAGTTTAGATGTTTTTTTATATAACTTTTCAACATTAACTTCATCACTTTTTGCAACGTTTTTTATTCGTTCTTTTTTAGATACACCTAAATATCTACCTCGTCTTGATAAAATTTTGATTTTTTATGTCATTCTCTTGTTACTGGATATTATTCATTTGATTTTTAAAGATTATTCATTTATATCCTATTTTGGACTTTATGCAATTTTTGGAATTATTTATTTTATTCTTGGTTATTTACGTTTTAAACAAGGATTTTTCCCTGCTAAATTTTTTTTACTAGGATGGAGCTTATTGGTTTTTAGTATTTTTCTTACAGAACATGTGGGAGATATATATGGGATAAGCCCTTTTCTTTTTGGTCCACCTTTGGAATCTATTTTCTTATCATTTGCTCTTGCCTATAGACTTAAATTAATTTTAGATGAAAAAAAGGAACAACAAGAACTCCTAGTTCATCAATCTAAATTAGCCTCAATGGGTGAAATGATAGGAAATATCGCTCACCAATGGAAACAGCCATTAACCTATTTGTCATACAATTTTATGAATCTGCGTGAGCGTTCAAAACGTAATCTATTAGATGATGCACATTTAAATAAAAAATTAGATAAAGCAGATGTTCAATTAGCCTTTATGTCACAGACTATTGATAACTTTAAAGATTTTTATTTGCCCAACAAATCTAAAGAGATATTTTCTCTCAAACAAGCTTCTTTCGAAACCTTAGAGATTATGAGTTATGAATTTAAACAAAAGAATATAGAGGTTATTATGGATGTTAAAGAAGACATAGAATTAGAATCTTATAAAAATGAATATAAACAGGTGCTTTTAAATTTATTGACCAATGCAAAAGATGTATTTTATCAAAGAAAAATAAGCTCTCCTAAAATCATAATAACCATAGATAAACACTATATTTCTGTCTTAGACAATGCAGGAGGAATTCCAAAAGAAATTTTACCTCGTATTTATGAACCATACTTTAC
>WFNC01000222.1 GCA_015488785.1 Flavobacteriales bacterium
CGCACCCGTCTGATGTAGAAGAAATTAGCGTAACATTATAATACCCCGAAGCATTGTAGGTGTGCGCACCGTTTTCTGTACTTTCAAGCGCTGTTCCATCTCCGTAGCTCCAAATCCAACTGTTATAACTTATATGAGGAAAATCGGCAACTGATGTATTGGTAAACGTAATTTCCTCCCCTTCACAATCTGGTAATACAGAAACATTTATTTCGGGTTTGAAAAAACGATTAGAAGCACTACTAAAAGTAGCTTCACAACCTTTATCTGATTTTACGGTTAAGGTTACTAAATAATTTTCTGTTGTCGTTGTTGGATAACTATAAGTCGGATTTTGATTATTCGATTGAATTGTCGTTACAGGCAATACATCTCCAAAATTCCAATTCCACTCATCTATTGAACCCGAAGAAACTGAAGAAGCATCTGTAAAAACAGCTTCGGCATAAACACAGTCGTCCGTTGTTGTAAAACTAGCTATTGGTTGAGCATTAACTACAACAATAATCGTTGTATCGTGTTCGCATCCAAAAGTAGAAGTTACTTTTAAGTTTACATTGTGATTACCTTCGGTAACAAATGTATAAGTTGGATTTTCATTCACATCGGTATTTCCGTCGCCGAAATCCCAAAGGTAAGAAGCTATTGTTTCGGGAGCTGTAATCGTACTTTGATTTGTAAATGTTGTCGCAGTTCCAAGGCAAACGGTGTCTGTTTTGAATTTTGCTATTGCAGGAGCGTGTAAAGTTACTTTTACCGTATCTTTTCCATCACACATAGGACGTGTACCTGTAGTAACTATCGAATAAGTTCCTGATTGTGAAACGGAAATACTTGGAGTTGTAGCTCCTGTGCTCCATAAATAAGTATCATAACCTGCGGGAGCAGTAAAAGTATAAGAACTCCCATCGGTACACACTTCTACGTCTTGACCTGCGTTTAAAAAATCTTCATCTATCACTTCGTTTGCTTGCCAAGTATTTAACACATCTAAAGTTGCCTGATCATTTGTTAATAATGTGTGGTGCATTGTGCATAATGCCGTTAAATGGCGATCTGTTTCTGGAGAAATGTATATAAAATTCAAAAAACCCACTGGATACCAAGCTTCTCCCTGTATGTATAAAGTTCCATCCCCTAGGTTAGGACGAGAAGGATAAACACAGCATATCCCTTCAATATTAGCGCAAGATGGAACCCCTAAGTTTCTTTGATGTGTGACATTCAAAGGATTTAAATTCCCAAAACTCCCATAAGATTCTGAGGAACCTGTTAAATTCGGATCTGGCGATAACTGCCATGGTCCATTTGAATTATGAAACCGAGGAGGATTAGCAGTCCCTGATGCATCCGCTCCCGTTTCTGTAATATTTTGGCCTGTAAGCATATTCCAAACGGAGCTCATAAATCGTCCTGTTCCTCCTCCAGACATTCCCGAACCTTCTGTTGATAAGATCGCATGCCCTCCTCCTTGAACAAAAGAAACGATTGCATTTGCTTGTGCTATTGTAAAAGCTCCATTATACTTAGTAATAATCACAATGTCATAACCTGTATAATCAGTTAAAGCGCCTCCCGATGTATAATTAACGTTTCCAGCACCAAATAAAGAGTTATACTTTGTTTGAAAATCCGTGTTAATATATTGATATTCATAAATATTTACACTCTGCCCCCTTCCGAAAAAAGAAATACATAAGAACAGTAATAATACTAGAAATTTCATAATTATTAATTTATACTTAAGTAACGAGAAATAAAGCTTAGAGTTGCTTTTTTTCAAAAACGGTAATTACGTCTAAGATAATTAATCTAACGCTGATCTACCTCAACAGTATAAAATGCCCATTATACTCTTGTGGTTTTCCCTCCAAATCTTTTAATGAAACTTTGTAAATATAAGTATCATCTGGAGCTGGGCTACCTTTATACGTTCCGTCCCAACCTACAAATTGATCGGTATAATAAATTAAAGTTCCCCAACGGTCAAATACACTAAATGAGAAATCTTTTTGTTCTATTGCAAATCCTTTTACAAAAAACACATCATTAACACCGTCATTATTAGGCGTAAACGCAGAAGGTACATAAACATTTAGAACAGGAGTGATTCGTATCAATGTATCTGTTGTGTCTTTACAACCAAACGCTGTTGTGACAACTAAACTAGAAACGTAACTCCCTGTATCAGCAAAAACATGAGATTCTTCAAAAACAGGACTTTCTTCTCCATCTCCATAATTCCAATTATAAGTATCTCCTCCTTCTGATAGATTGGTGTATTCAATATCAGAATAATACATATTTGTTTCCATTGGATTAGCTTCAAAAACAGCTAAAGGATTTGGATGAACTGTTATGTAATCGCTTTCTAAAACAGTGTCCTTACATCCTAAATCATTAGAGACAATTAATCGAACATCAAACACATCATCTATTGTATTCGATATATTTTCTAAACAAATTGTAGGCGACTCTTCAGTAAAAACTTGTCCATTTCCAAAAATCCAAAAATAGCTATTTATTGATGTTGCATTTGAGGTTGAATTATCTGAAAAATCAATACATAAACCAGTACACCCTTCTGGAGTTGAAGATGTAAATTCTGCTGTTGGTTTTTCATAAACTTGGGCTTGAGCTGTTACCTCATCCGTACATCCATGATTAGAAGTTACTTCTAAGGTTACGTCATAAATATTAGCTGTGGAATAATTATACATTGGAATTAAACTCGTAGAAGTTCCTACTCCATCGCCAAAGTCCCAATTGTAGGTATCTATAGTTCCTTCTTGAACAGTTGACATATTAATAAAATTAGTTGCCCCTCCATTTA
>WFNC01000223.1 GCA_015488785.1 Flavobacteriales bacterium
CATTAAAACCAACAACTAAAGTGACGTCTTGTGGTCCTGCAACATGATTAAATTCCCAAGAAGGATTTTGCTCGTCAAAGCAACTAAATAAAATACTTTCTTCTGTGTAATAATGCCAAGCGTCTATGCTGTCTACCAATGGTCCTGCTGTTAAATCGGTAAATTGCACCGTTTCTCCTCTACAAACATCTGTAGGAGAAATAGAAAAATCAGGAGTTATAACATCTCCAACCAATGTTGGGACAATGTAAGAGGTGTCGATACATCCATTCGCATTTGTTACAATTAAATAAGTTCCAAAAGTTCCAGCAGTATTATATGTTACTGTTTGATCTTGGTTTGTTGCTGAATTAACGACAGTTCCGTCACCAAAATGCCATTCCCAATCAACAATTGGAGCGTAAGAAAAACTACTATCGTGATAGGTTACTGTTACAGGAAGGCATCCATCGATTACGCTAGGAAGAAAATAGGCATTTGGTTCTCCAAGGGTATCTATGCTTGTATGGGAAGCTGTACATCCAGAACTAGAAGTAACGGTTAGTGTTGTTTCAAAGAATTGTCCATTTATAGAATAAACGGTTGTGTCATAATTATAATAAGTATGAGTAGGAGACGTAGCATTCGAAGTTGAGTCATCTCCAAAAGACCAATCATAATTTCCTTGTGTGGTCGAATTTGGAGTAAACGTTACAACCATTGGACTTTGGCAAGAAAAAGTTGGAGACGAAGTAAACATTGAATCAATCTCTTCAACAAAAACGGTAATCGTTGTATCGTCTGGACAAGCTCCAAGAATAGATAAAGTAATGTCATGAAAACCAGGAGTAGAAAATGTAACTTCTTTATCTGAACTACCTGGAATAGGAGTTGTAGAGCCTGTTCCTACGTTCCAGCTATAACTGCCTGCAGGAGAAGTATTAAACAGCGTGTCAACAACATTAATGCAAATTGTATCGTCAACATTGAAGCTGGCTTCTGGACTTCCTACAGAAATGTTTAGTTGGCTATTTCTGATACAACCATTCGTGTCTGTAACGGTTAGTATTGTTTGAAAACTTCCGTTTGTAGAATAGGTTTCTTGACCTGGATTTTCGTCTGTAGAAGTATTTCCATTTCCAAAATCCCAACTATAAGTTAAAGGTATAGAAGAACTAGAAAAATTCTGAAAAGTAACATCTAATGGCGGCGTACAACTCATTGCAGGACTAGGGTTAGTTGTGAAACTAGCAATAGGAGGAGTTGTAACTGTTATTGCATCGTCTTGCTGAAAGCTAGCATCGCAAGAAGGAAAATTTGTGGTAATTGAAAGCGAAACATCATAAACGCCTGTGGCATTGAAATTATATGATGTATTACTTCCTGTTGCTGTTGCTCCATTACTAAAAATCCAATTGTAACCTGTAATTGTAATGCCGTTGCTTAAAGTCGTATTGTCAGAAAAACTAGCAACAAGTGGACTACATCCGCTTTCGTTTGTTATTGTAAACGAAGGAGTAGGAGTGTCATAAACTTCGATTGTTACTGTGCCAATAGTAGCTCCTATTGCTGTTTCTTTAAAGGTTACATTGTAAGTTCCTGCGCTCAAAAATGTGTTGGAGGGATTCTGTATAGTAGAAGACGCTCCATCTCCAAAGTCCCAATAATAGGTGGGGTGTCCAGTTGGAGCCGTAAAGTCAACGCTAAGCGGAAGGCATCCTTCAGTTATGTTAGCTGTTTGAGCGTTTATTTTAACGATAACCGAAGTCATTAAAAAAAATAAAAGAGTAATAATATATTGAGTTCTCATATTAGATGTGTGATATTATTGGCTAAAATAGTAAAAACTTATTAAATGATAGTTTAATTTATATATATTTGTACTTTATCTAAAAATTAAATCTAAATATTATGCGAGTTTATTTGGCGGCATTGTTACTTGTCTTTATTGGGCTTTCTTCTTATACGTCAGAAGTGTCTTCGGAACGTCCTCCTTTACCTTGTTTAAATAAAAAGTTTTCGATTATAGCACATATTGTAAAAGATAGTTTGGGTAATCCAGGGATTACGGAAGCATCAATTCTTGCTAAGTTAAACGGCGTTAATTCATTATTTAGTGATATTTGCGTTTCTTTTGAAGTTTGCGAATTTAGATACATCGATAACTTTCAATATGATTCTTTAGTTGCTCCTGTAGAATGGAGTTTACTTCAAACAGACTATCATGAGGCAAATAGGATGAATATGTTTTTTGTTAAGAACACGCATGACGGAGCTAGTTTTGCTTCTTTGGGAGGAATAGCAAACTTAGACGATGGAGGAGTAGTAATTGTAAAGTCTCATGGTTTAATGGTTTATGCTCACGAAATAGGACATTACTTTGGATTGTACCACACTTTTGAAGGGGCAGGGACTGGAAATGCTGAGTTGGTTGATGGAAGTAACTGTTTAACTGCTGGAGATTTAGTTTGTGATACGCCTGCTGATCCGTTTTTAGAAAACACTAGTCAGTCCATGTGGTTAGATACAATTACTTGCGAATATACTTATACAGGACAAGATGCAAATGGAGATTATTACACTCCTTATATTGGAAATATAATGTCTTATTACGAGTGCGCTCGATGCCGATTTACTTATGGTCAATATCTAAGAATGGCAAATACTTATTTGAATTCAAATCCTAAAATGTGGTAAACATGAAGCAAATATTTTTCATCTTTTTTATCTTATTAGGAATTCTCTCTTTTGGTCAGGATTTACATTTGTCACAGTTCTATACCAATCAAATGAATCTTAATCCTGCTATGGCAGCTCGATATGATGGAGCGTATCGTTTTGCAGGGAATTATCGTAATCAATGGAGGGAAATAGGAAAGCCCTTGACGACTGCATTTTTAGCTTTAGATAAGAAAATATATTTCTTTTCAGATGAAATTGATTTAGGTATAATGTTTAACGAAGATAACTTTTCAGGATTTAACCAAAAGACAAATAAGATAATGTTGAATGGAGTTTATACCAAACGAATTTCAGCTCATAAAATTAGTGCTGGTTTACAGTTAGGTGTGGTTCTTAAAAGTACAGATTTAACGACTCAGACATTTCCAAATCAATGGGTTTATGAAACAGGAGAGTTTAATAGTGATGTTAATAATGGAGAAACTTATTTGGTTGGTAATCAAACCTTTTTCGATGCTAATTTTGGTTTTGTTTGGTCTAAGAAATTCGGAAAAATGACCCCAACTGTAGGTTTTTCTTTGTTTCATTTTAACCGTCCAAAAGCAACTTATTTTAATGATTTTAAAGAAAGGCTACGAGCTCGTAAAGTTTTTTCGGCAGAGCTAGATTGGAAAATAAAAGAAGATATTTCGTTAGAGCCTAAGTTGTTGTATATGTGGACGACAAAGTCGCAAGATTTAGTTTTTGGTACGAATTTAAAAAAACATTTAGACTCTAAGGTTATAAGAAATGTATTTGCTGGTGTGTTGATGCGTACGGGGTTTGGGAGGAATCGTGATGCTGTGATTCCTGTTATAGGAATGGGAATTAAAAAATTTGATATTGGATTGAGTTATGATCTTAATATTTCTACGCTTAGCAATTACAACTCCAAAAAAAGCTCATTAGAATTATCCGTTATTTATACCACTCCAATGTATAATCCATCTAAATTATCAATTCCCTGCGACAGGTATTAAATATGAAAAGTATTCTACTTAAAATATTAATCTTAATTAGTTTTTTTACTCTTTTTGATTCTAGCAAAGCTACAGCTCAAGAGGAGGAAAAATCAATTGAAGAACTAAAATTGAAACAAGTAAAAGGGCTTGCTAAAAATTCATTGCGTTTAGGGGATGCTTACACGGCTTTACATTATTATAAAGAATGGGCAAAAAGAAAACCTGAGAAGTTAGATGTAACTTATCAAGTAGCAGATTTGTATAAATATACTCGAAATTACAAAGAGGCAGAGCTGTGGTATGCTAAACTTTCAACAGCTCACGCTCAAGA
>WFNC01000224.1 GCA_015488785.1 Flavobacteriales bacterium
ATTCAAATTAAATGAATCAAATGTAAGTGCCATGCAAATTATTGTTTTTTTTGTAAAAGTAGTTAATTTTAGAAAGTGATTGATTTTTATGTCTTCTTTTATTTGTGGAATAAAAAAAGCTCAATTTTAAAATATAAAATTGAGCTTTTTTCTAATTAAAACAATATTACCAAACAGCATCTGGATATTTATTGTTTAAGTATTGTAAATCCAACAGTATGTATCCGAAATAATCGGTGTGGTGTCCATTTTTACCATATTCTAAAGAGAAATGAGGTACTTCTGGTTTTTGTAGCGTTGCTTTTGTCAAAACTTCAGAAACTTTTTCTTCCCACATTTTTTTTACGTTATTCAAATCTACTCCTACTCCACTTTTAATAAGTTCTTCGTCTGTTTCATCCATAAAGAATAACTCGTCTTTATACATAAACAAATGGTTCAATGCTTCTTGTATTTTCGCATGGCTTTCTGTTGTCCCGTCACCCAATCTATACATCCATTGAGAACTTCTGCGCAAGTGATAAGTAACTTCTTTGAGCGATTTTACTGCCAAAGCGGCTAACGTTTCATCTTTACTATTTTGCAATGCTTCTAAGAAGTAAAACTGATAGACATCAAACATAAATTGACGTGCCATAATATATCCAAAATGTTCATTGGGATATTCGACCAATTGCACATTAAAGTACTCTTGTTCCGCTCTTCTAAAAGCAAAATCATCTGCCGATTTCTCACCATCCAACTCTGCTACATATTTGTAAATTGCTTCAGCCAAACCGACGTGATCTAAACCTACATTGGTTATCGCCAAATCCTCTTCCAAGAAAGGTCCGTGACTTGAATATTCTGCCAAACGGCAACCTAGTATCCAACTATTGTCGGCAATTCTTAAACTATATTTTTGTAAACTATTCATTTCTAATTAAGATTTTTAGACCACTCCAATTAAATATTCTTTGCTCCTTCTGGCATTACATAAAATGTTGGATGTCTGTATGCTTTGTCGTTTGACGGATCAAAAAAAGCTCCATTATCTTCTGGTTGACTCGCTACAATATCGTCAGCCTTTACCAACCAAATCGCCGTTCCTTCAGAACGTCGAGTGTATAAATCTCTTGCATTTTCCATTGCCATTTCTTTGTCGTATGCGTGTACTGAACCTACATGTCTAAATGGTTTACCTGGTTTCGATTGTATAAAAACTTCCCAAATTGGGCCTTGATTATCTGTACTCATGTCTTTTATATTTTGTATTCTATTAATGTTTATATACTTATACCAATTAGGTATTATCCGTTTGTTTCACCAAAAAGATAAATAGTCTATTGTTTTTCTCCATAAGCAATAGCAGCTTCTCTAACCCAAGCTCCTTCTTCGTGTGCTTTTACATGATGTTTTAGTCGTTGCACATTACAAGGTCCATTTCCTTTTATTACATTCCAAAATTCATCCCAATCGATGTCACTTGTTTTATAAGATCCGTTTTCTTGCAATACGGCATTTTCGTCTGGAATTTTCAATCCTATCAATTCTATTTGAGGAATTGTTTTGTCTATAAACTGCTGACGTAAATCGTCGTTTGTTTCTAGTTTTATTCCCCATTTCATCGAATCTTTAGTATTTGCCGATTCTGAATCGTGTGGTCCAAACATCATTAGTGAAGGCCACCACCACCTATCCAAAGCTCCTTGAGCCATTTCTTTTTGTTCTTTGGTTCCTTTGGCTAAAGTTGCCATTATTTCATACCCTTGTCTTTGGTGAAAACTTTCTTCTTTACAAATTTTAACCATTGCTCTAGAATAAGGGCCATAAGAGGTTCGTTGCAAGGAAACTTGATTGACAATAGCTGCTCCATCTACTAACCACCCAATTGCTCCCATGTCTGCCCAAGTTGGAGACGGGTAATTAAATACACTTGCATATTTTGCTTTCCCTTGATGTAGCCATTCTATAAATTTATCTCTAGAAACACCAAGCGTTTCGGCTGCACAATATAAATACAAACCGTGACCTCCTTCGTCTTGGATTTTTGCCATCAAAATTTTCTTGGCTCTCAAACTAGGTGCTCTAGTTAACCAATTTCCTTCTGGTTGCATTCCTATAACTTCCGAGTGTGCATGTTGTGACATTTGACGAACCAAGGTTTGTCTATATTTTTCAGGCATCCAATCTTTAGGTTCTATCTTGATTCCAGCGTCTATCTTTGCTTGAAATCTTTCCATATTATTTTGATCCTCCATATTTTATTTTCAATCTAAAATTGTTTTGCCCTAAGATAATAAATTCAATTCTTTTTTTTTACTTTTTTCTCATTTATTCTCTTCTCAATTATATTTCAGACTGATTCTTAATAATTTTTATAGACTTAAAACAAATGGTTTTACTGTAATTTACACCAATTAAATTATGAAATGTACCAAATAAATAATTTATGCTTATCCGCTTGTTTCCCCAAAAGGATAAATACCAATTCTTTTTTTCTCTACTTACTCTATGTCCTCAAGCCGGACAGGCTCTTCATTTTTTTATTTATTC
>WFNC01000225.1 GCA_015488785.1 Flavobacteriales bacterium
AAGATTTAACAAACTTCCTAATACATTATAATCTGTACAGAAGGCACGGAAGCCTTAGGCGTGAATTAAAAGTTAAAACTCCTTTTGATGCAGTAACAAAATGGCATGAATTAGATTCCAAAATTTATAAGGAAATTCCACTGGATTTTAAAAATAAAATACTAAATTTGAAACAAGAATTTAAAACAAGACATAAGGAATAACCTTGTGAAACTTAACAACTATAACTTTCGTCATAAGTACAATTAAAATAAGTCGAGGAACAACTCTAGTGTTTATTATTTTAACTTTCTATGGCCTTTTTAATTTTTCTAACATATCAAATAAGCTAACCGAATAATCTGCTTTACCATTGTAATTAGGACTTTGAACAATATCAATATACATTAAAAAATATCGTCTAATTCTTATTTTTTTTTCTACACTCCATTTTTGGTCGTAATAGTAAATTTCAGTAAATGGTCTTGCATACTTTTCCGCTTTAATTAGATCTTTAGGAACTAATTTACCTTGTGCATATACTTTAGCTAAAAGGTAACTACTTTCGTAATAAATATCCATAGGCGTTATAGGTTTTGTGCTAAGGACTTGTTCTTCAACATCCAACCCTATTTCCATAGTTAAATGAGCTTTTTCTGAATTTGCACTACTTGATAAACCATCATAAGCTTTAACTTCTTCAATAATTATTATAAGTTCCTCTAATAATGTTAATGCCATTCCCACGTTTTTTTCAAGACCGTTTCCAGTTAAAAGACGGTAAGCATAATCATAACGAGCTAAATACGAACTACTTGACTGACTATAATCTACTGTAAAAGAGGTAGATGACCTTCTTAGATAGTCAAAAGCTTTTGCTTTATTGTTATTTAAATATATTTGATATAATCGATACAGTTTTTCGGGATGCCTATCTATTGGTAATATAAAAAATCCTGTTTCTGTTAATTTTTCAATTTCGTCTACAACGTCGACTATATTAACTTCTTTCAATGGAACTTCCGTAATATAATCGACTAAGCCTTTCTTTTCTTTAATATTATATTTTTCTATTTTATCCTGAGTTTTTCTTCTTTCTTCTTTTTCTTTTCTTCCTTCTTCTTTTCTATATTTCTCTTCTTCAATCTCCTTTTTAGATTTTATTAATGTTAATATTGGATCAGCATCATTATCCTCTTCAACATACTGTTCTTTGTTAATATATGTGTAATTTTTATCTTTTGCTGTAAAATAAAAATCTTCATACTTAATCACATTAAACGTTAGAGGATCTGAATTATCCAATATATCATTAGTATAGTAAACATTCTTATTGTCGGTTATATACAAGGTGGGCTTGTTATTAAATTGCAGAACCTTACACAAAGCAGGATTTAAACCTTTAATCTTATTTGACAAATAGTAAACCGCCTTATTATCTTTAATAAAATCATCAGAAAGAATAGTGTAGTTTTTTGCTAAGTCTTCAATTTCATAATAATTTTCCCCATTTTTTGCTACAATTAATCCATTCTGAAGGAAATAACTTCCTTTTAAAGGTTGCTTTGAGAAGTTTTTTTTATACGAGAGTACTGAAAATACCACAATAAAGATAATCCCGACTAAAACAAAGTCCTTTTGAAGAATATTATATGATAATAATAATCCGTAAGTAAAAGTAAAAAGAGCACTATAAAGAAAAAAGTGATAAATATATTCTATAGGTCTGCTACCATTATGAATTAGATTATTAAAAAAAATAAAAATAAAAGCCATAATTATCAGTACAATTATCAGACCCGAATAAGGAAAATCTGTAATTTTTTTTATATCTTCTTGTTCTATAGGTGGCTGTCCGCTATACATAATTAATTGTTATTTATTAATAATAAAAAGGCTATTTCCCTCATGCTTCTTTAAATATTCTAATCTCAAATTTAGTTTTTTATTTTTATACTCAATTCGTTTTTATTCTTTTTTTATCTATACTTACGAGCTCTTTTCAGTTGGTTCGGTAAATTTTATTTCTTTCAATCCTATCATTTGAGTTGTTGCGAAACAAGCCTTTTTTCTATAAAGAGCTAACAATTAAGTATTTAAAACTTAATTAATTAATAATCAAGCGATTAACTTTTTAACTTTTGTTTCGTAACAACTCTATTATAAAAGCAAGATTCAAAAAAAATAGAAAAGCTATTTATTTTTATTATACCATCGGTCAGAACATAGAACCGACATCCCCCACTCTAAATTCGTTTTTGACTCTTTGAAGAAAAACAACCAAATATTGATGCTCTTTCCTCCTGTTTTTTTTTAGTCTCAATTAGAGATTTTCTTTTCAAGCTTGAATTTTATCTGATTTTTCACAAAAAAAATGTAAGAAATAGACTTTTGAAAACAGGGTGGGGAATGCCAGATAGAATAAACTAATATATAGTTACCTTACTATCAAACTATTTTTTTTTGATTAAAGACGTAAGGAATCTTCTTTAACCTCAACTACTTAATTCAGAATAATAAACTAAAGAATATAAAAGATGAAAATCGACACAACAAAACCTGTAATGGTAACAGGAGCAACAGGATATGTGGCAGGAAGATTAGTAGAGAAATTACTAAATGAAGGATTGACAGTTCATGCTCCTATTAGGAATCCTGAAAACCCTAAGAAAGTAAAATATTTGAATCAAATCGCTGCCAATAGCACGGGAGAAATTAAATATTTTAAAGCCGATTTGTTGGAGAAAGGAAGTTATTTAGAAGCTATGCAGGGTTGTAGTATTGTGTTTCATACCGCTTCTCCGTTTTTATTAGAAATTAAAGATGCTCAAAAAGAATTGGTAGATCCAGCTTTGAAAGGAACTCGAAATGTACTTGAGTCAGTCAATCAAGTTGAATCGGTCAAAACTGTTGTTGTTACAAGCAGTTGCGCTGCTATTTACGGAGACACAATTGACTTATTAAAAATTGACAATCAAACGCTTACAGAAGAAAACTGGAATACA
The DNA here is from genome assembly GCA_015488785.1 of Flavobacteriales bacterium. GTDB lineage: Bacteria > Bacteroidota > Bacteroidia > Flavobacteriales_D > Parvicellaceae > S010-51. Next base: position 2,985 of record WFNC01000225.1, read on the forward strand.
ACTTCTTCACTAAAACATCAGCCTTATTCTTATTCTAAAGTAGTAGCAGAAAAAGAAGCTTGGAAAATAGCTAAAGCACAAAACAGGTGGAAATTGGTTACTATAAATCCTTCTTTTGTATTGGGACCAGGAATTAACCCATTTGCAACATCGGAGTCTTTTTCTGTAATGAAACAGCTAAGTGATGGAACAATGAAAATGGGAGCTCCTGATTTCGAAATTGGAGTTATTGACGTAAGAGATTTAGCAGAAGCGCATTTTAGAGCTGGGTTTATGGAGCAGGCTAACGGACGTTATATTATTTCAGGAAAAGATACAAGCTTATTAGAATTGGGATTAATACTAAAACAAAAATTTAAACAGTATCCTTTTCCAAAAAATACACTCCCAAAATTTTTAGTTTGGTTAGTCGCTCCGTTTGTTGGAATGACAAGAAGTATGGTCAATAAAAATATTGACTATAAATGGAGGGCAGATAATTCTAAAAGTAAAAAAGATTTAAAATTGACATATAGACCTTTAGAAGAAACAATAACTGAGTTTTTTGTTCAATTAAAAGATGCTGGAGTTGTTAAATAGGATGGATTTGATTTGAGTAATCTAAAATAACGTAGGTTAAAAGCTTTTATATGTAAATAGAATTACTATATTTAACTCAAAAATTAATAAAATTGTTAAAACAGCTGATTCTCATATTACTTTGCGCAATTAATCTAATTGTTGTCGGTCAAGAAAAAATTACCTTGACAGATGATAATCTTGGAAAGTCTTTTACAAAGTCGTCCGTTTATTTAGAAGATCAATCACATAGCTTAACTATTAACGATATTTTAACTCAGCCTTTAGAATACCAATCATTTAATCAAGAATTAGATAAATTAGGATTTGCATCTGCAACTTATTGGTTTAAATTTGAAGTAAAAAATGAAACAGAATACAACGAATTTATATTTTTCATCTCCAGGACGATTGCTGATGAAGTCTTTTTATATGAGATAGAAAACAATCAAGTTAAGTCAACACAAAAGACAGGCGATAATCTACCACTAGCTGACCGCACAATAAAAACGATAGATAATTCTTTTCCTGTAAAAATACAAAAAGGAAACGCTTCTAAATATATTTTAAAAATAAAAAGTGATGGAGAAGCTATTGTAGTTCCTATAGTTATAAACACAACAGCAGGCTATTTTTTATCTACAAGATTACGTTCATTCTTTTTAGGATCTTTTTATGGTATTTTATTAACAATAATAATCCTTTATGTCTTCTATTATCTTGGAATGAAGGATAAATCGTTATTACTATACTCTCTTTATGTAAGTAGTGTTTTTTTACTTCAATTTACATTAGATGGATTGACCTATTTTTATCTATTTAAATATGCTGTTATTTTTGAACGATTTATTGTTGTGTTTTCTGCAGCATTAGCTTCTGCCCTTTTTCTTGTTTATGTTAAAAGTTTTTTAAGATTAGCAGAGAATTATCCTAAAATAAATAAGGTTTTTAATGCAGCAATCGCTGTTTTAATACTCATAACAATCACAACCTTTATTCCTGGGCGTTTGCATGCTTTGTCTTATCTATTTATCAATGGTTTTTCATTAGTTTCTCTCATCGTAGCTTTTTCTACCGTTACCTACTTAAAAAGTAAAGGTGAAAACATTTGTATCTATTTTTCTCTTGCTGTTTATTCCATTGTTATTGGAGCCATTATATTTATACTAACAAACTTTAGAGTAATCAATAATGAGTTTTTATTTAAATACGCTTTAAAAACCGCTGTTTTTGTAGAGGTTTTACTTCTAGCAATGTCTATGTCAAACAAATTAAGAAACCTACAGAAAGAAAAAGAAAAAGCTCAAGAAAAAGCATTATCAAACTTAAAAGAAAAGAACAATTTAATTGATTTACAAAACGAAATGCTTTCTTCTAAGGTAAAAGAAAGAACAGAAGAACTAGAAGAACAAAAAGAGCAACTTTCAGAAAAGAATAGAGAAGTTTTAGATAGTATTAACTATGCAAAGAGACTACAAGATGCCTTAATACCCTCTATAGAAAAAGTAAAAGAAATCGTTCCTGATTCATTTGTTTTATTTAGACCAAAAGACATTGTAAGTGGTGATTTTTATTGGATAAAAGAATCAAAGACAACTTTTGAAAATCAAGAAAATTCTGAAGTTATTATTATGAGCGTAGCTGACTGTACAGGGCATGGTGTACCAGGGGCATTTATGAGTATTATTGGGTTAAACATATTTAATCAAACATTGAAAGAAAAATCGGTTAATACTCCAGCTCAAGCTTTGGACTATTTAAATGCTCAAATGTACAATACCGTAAATAAAAATAGAGATAGTGTAATTCGAGATGGAATGGACTTGGCTTTTTGTACGATTGACAAGAATAGTCTTAAATTGACTTTTTCTGGTGCTAAAAACGGAGTGTATATTATTCGAAATGCTGAATTAATAGAACTTAAAGGAGATAAACAGCCAATTGGGTATTCTGAACATGCAAAAGCTTTTAGTTTGCAGACTTTTCAATTAGAAAGAGGAGATATGGTTTACGCCTCTACCGATGGCTATGCCGATCAGTTTGGAGGAGAAAGAGGAAAGAAGTTTAAATACAAACCATTCAAAGAACTTTTGATTAATGTTTCAACGAAAGAAGTTTCCATTCAAAAAGAAATTTTAGAAACAACTTTTAGCAATTGGAAAGGAGGCTTAGAGCAGTTAGACGATGTTTGTATTGTCGGAATTAGAATTTAATTGATAGCTGGTGAGTATAATTAAACAAACATATATTGTCCCGAAACAAGATAATCCTGTTCGTTTTAACGTTTATTGCGAAGAATATGTAACAGCTATTCCAAGTCGAAAAGGGGTAAAAAAAGCGATAAAAAAAGGAGAATTAAGATTAAATTCAGAAGTTGTACCTGGCGGTACTTGGCTAAATGAAAATGATGTTATTACTTTATTAGATTTAGAACTCACACCTCCCAAAACTTATGATTTAAAACTAGAAATTCTTTTTGAAGATGAAGATTTAGCCGTTATAAACAAACCAGCAGGAATTAGTGTAAGCGGAAATCAATACAAAACGATTCAAAATGCTTTGGGTTATAATATTAAAAAAAGTAACTTAATAGATGCACTCAATTGGGCTTTACCAGTTCATCGGCTCGACAATCAAACGAGTGGATTACTGATTATTGCTAAAACGAAACTAGCGCGAAAAAACTTAGGGCTTGCTTTTGAAAACAAGACAATAGAAAAAATATATCAAGCTGTTGTAATTGGAGATGCACCAAAAGATGGACGAATCGAAGAACCTATCGAGAATAAGAAAGCAGTAAGTGATTTTACAAAACTAAAAATGGAAAAATCATTGAAAAATAATTATTTAAGCTTACTTGAATTAAAACCTAAAACAGGAAGAACACATCAATTGAGAATACACTGTGCTTCTATCAATTTTCCAATATTGGGAGATAAATTATATGGAAAAGAAGGAATGATACTAAAACATAAAGGTTTGTTTCTTGCTGCTGTTTCAATTATGTTTTCGCATCCTCGATCAAACGAAAAAATTACTATTACTATTCCAACTCCTTATAAATTCTTAAAAAGAATGGAAAACGAAGCCAAACGATTTGAAAAATTTCATTCAAAAAAATAAATTAATGCAAGCGTCCTACCCAAAAAATTACTATATAATTGCCTTACTAGAAATAGCTGGGATAGGT
>WFNC01000226.1 GCA_015488785.1 Flavobacteriales bacterium
GATTTATTTACGGTGCAACTGCCAAAGATTAGGCTTAAAATAAAAACAGAAATTAATTTCATAAGGCAAAAAAAAGAACCAAGATTTAACTTCGTTCTTTTTAGTAAGTGTATAAGTGTTATATTTTTGCTTTCTCTTCGTAGTATTTTATTTTCTCTTCTTTCGTCATGTCAATCACTCCATTTTTAAGGTAAGATTTCATGTCTTTCGAAAGCGGGTTTCTAGGGTAACGTTTAATCAATTCTTTGTAAGCTGCTTTCGCTGCTTCTTTGTTTTGCATTTTGTCTTCCAAAACTTTCCCTTTTTCGTACATATAAATTGGCGTTTTGTTCGATTCTGGCATCACAATTCCCAATTGGTGGTACATTTCAACAGCTTCTTTGTATAAACCTCCGTTTTCAGCTCCTTTTGCTCCATAGTCCAACGCGAGTTCTATGTTTTTACTATTTGGATATTCCTTAGTAAAAGTAAGCGCTTTGTTGTATAATTCTTTAGCAACTTTAATGTCAATGGTTAAGTCATTGTTCATCAAATGATCTTCCAAAACTTGTAATGCTTCAAAATCTGATTTTTCTTTTACAGGATCAGTTTTTTTTACTTCATCTTTATGGTCTGTCGATACGTGCGTGTCTGTACTGTCAGTTTTTACTTCTTTGTCTCCTCCGCAACTATATAAAAGAAGGCTTGAGGCGATTAATATTATAATTTTTTTCATTTTGTTTTATTTTTTGGGGGTAATTAAAAGCTCACTTTTCAAGTTGAACCACAATATAGTAATAAATTATTATTTAATCGGAAATTTCATTCTATAATTTGTGTGAACTTTTCCTTTTGTAATGTCATTCAACTTTCTTTTCAATAACCTTTTTTTCATTGGCGATAAATAATCAGTGAAAAGTATTCCTTCTATATGGTCATATTCGTGTTGAATAATTCGTGCAGCCACACCAGTATATGTCTCTTCCTTAAAATTCCAGTTCTCATCAAAATAAGAGATTTTAATAATACTATGTCGCGCTACTTTTTCTCTAATACCAGGAATACTCAAACAACCTTCTGAAAATTCCCATTTATCACCAGTCTCTTCTTCGATAATCGGATTGATAAAAACTTTTTTAAAGTCTTTTAAAATTTCAAAATTCTTAGCCTCAATTTCATTTTCAGGTTCTTCTTCTCCAAAAGGAGCCGCATCTACAAGAAATAGACGTTTCGCCAAACCAATTTGAGGTGCTGCCAAACCTACACCAGATGCATTGTACATGGTATCGAACATATCCGAAATTAATTTTGAGATATCTTCTCCTTCTTCAAATTCCTCACATTCTTTTTTCAAAACAGGAGTTCCGTATGCTATAATTGGTAAAACCATAATAATATTTATTTGCTACAAAAATGTTATTTTTCTATCTAAAAACCTAAATAGATTTAGTAAATTTTTGTATTATTATTAAAACGATGTTTGACACCTTTATTTAAATTGTAATATTTCTAATTGCCTACCGTTTATTAAGTATTTGATTTACAAGTTATTGTGTTTTGTTTATTGGATGTCCCTTTTATTAATGAGGAGCTTAATAAGTTTAATTATCTAATTTTAATTCATAATTAAATGAAGTGTTGTACTTTTACACGAAAAAAGTAATATGAAACAAATATTTTTTACATTTATAATTGGAGGAGCATTGTTAGCTGCTAGCTGTTCTTCAGAAACGAAGAGCGAGAATCATGATCACTCAGAACATCACGATGGACACGACCATGACGAAAATCATGATCACGGAGAGGAGTCTAAAGAAGAAGTAAAAGCAAATTTTCCAGTTGACGGTTATGCGTTTTACGGAATGGCGGAAGTAAAACCTTCCGAAGCTTTGACGGTAGAAGAAATGGTAACTAAAGTATATGACGACGGAACATTCGACGGAAACGTCACAGCTGTTTTGGATGGTGTTTGCAAAAAGCAAGGATGTTGGGTTACAATGACCAATAAAAATGGAGAATCGGTAAGAGTTCGTTTCAAAGATCATTCTTTCGGAGTGCCAACCGACACACCAGTAGGAACAGAAGTTGTTTTGAGAGGAGTTGCAAAAATGGACACTACAACGATTGATTTGCAAAAACATTTTTTGGACGATGCTAAAGAAGCCGGTCAAGAAGTAACGCAAGCACAATACGATGATATTACAGAAGATTTAATTGAGATTTCTTTTATTTCGGATGGTATTTTGGTGAAAGAATAAGGAGTTTTTATTTTTGACAATAATAATTAGGGCGTTTAAACGGGCTATTCGCTTGTAGTTTTTATTTTTATAAAAAGTTAATCTAATCCAAAAAGGAGCTCATAAAATCGCTCTTTTCAGTTAAGATTTACTAATACTAATTAAATTATGAAATGCGTCAAATAAATAATTTTATTATCACATATACTTCTTCAAATAAAACAACCATAGCTAAGGC
>WFNC01000227.1 GCA_015488785.1 Flavobacteriales bacterium
AATCGTTTTATAGCCTCAATAAATTAACACGACAAAAAGTTAGTAACACCCATTTATTAGCATAAACAAAGCTATGTATTTGTATTAATGTTTTTTTTAGGGCGTTTAAACGGACTATCCACTTGTAGTTTTTGTTTTTAGAAACAAGAATCGCTAAGTCAAAAAGGAGCTCATAAAATCGCTCTTTTCAACCAAGCTAATCTAATTTCAAAAACAAAAAGCTAACGTTTCTATCCCTAACGCGCTTATAGAATAGTTTCATATTTCTTCAACTTCAAAACCTCACATTACAAAAAAAACAATTACCTTTGAAACACTCAAAATATGTACTGTTACTATTTTTTTTGAATCTTTTTTTTTCAATACTTCCGTTGTAAAACGTAGTTGTAACCAATTACAATTCACACCTAAGTCTAGAACAATAATTTTCAAATTTTCAAAAATTAGCTAACTACATTGAGTGCCGTACTTAGAAAAAGAAAGATTATGCTTCAGCAAGCCCATAAAATATTAGAAAAACACTTTGGATATTCAACATTTAGACCACAGCAGGAAGAAGTGATTCAAAATGTTTTAAACAATAAAGATACACTAGTTCTAATGCCAACAGGAGGAGGAAAGTCCATTTGTTTTCAAATACCAGCTCTACTTTTCGATGGCGTTGCAATCGTTATTTCTCCCTTGATTTCTTTAATGAAAGATCAAGTCGAAAGCTTGCGAGCTAACGGAATAAAAGCAGCTTACTACAACAGTTCCTTAGATCCTGTACAAGAACGAATTGTAGTGCAACAAGCCATTGATGGCGATCTAAAGTTACTTTATGTTTCGCCAGAACGGTTATTCAAAATTGCTAACTCATGGCTAAAAGATGTCAAAGTCTCAATGTTTGCCATCGATGAGGCGCACTGTGTATCTATGTGGGGACACGATTTTAGACCAGAATATGCTCAATTAAGCAATATTCGAAAACAATATAGCTCCGTGCCATTTATTGCACTTACTGCCACAGCAGACAAAACCACTCGAAAAGATATTGTAAAACAATTGGGAATGCGTAAAGCAGTTGTTTATATATCCTCTTTTAATCGTTCTAACCTCAGCCTAGAAGTAAGAGCAAATGTACCTAAAAAGAAAAAAATAAGCGAAATTATTTCATTTATTGAAAACAGACCCAATCAGTCGGGAATTATCTATTGTTTGAGTCGGAAACAAACAGAGGAAATCGCTTCAGAATTAAAAAGAAATCACATCGAAGCAGAAGCATATCATGCCGGACTTTCTGCAGACAAAAGAGCTCGAATACAAGAAGATTTTATTACCGACGATTTATCGATTATTACTGCAACCATCGCTTTTGGAATGGGAATCGACAAATCGAATGTAAGGTGGGTTATGCACAATAATTTACCCAAAAACATAGAGGGATATTACCAAGAAATTGGGCGTGCAGGAAGAGATGGATTGCCAAGTACAACCAGAATGTATTACAATTTGAGGGATTTAATGGTGCTCAAAAAGTTTGCTACAGGAAGTGAACAGTCTCCTATTTATACTGAGAAGTTACATCGAATGCTCAATTATGCAGAAGCTTCTTCTTGTCGAAGAAAAATTCTTTTAGCTTATTTTGGTGAAGATTTAAAAGAAGATTGTGGAAATTGTGATGTTTGTAAAAATCCTCCTCAGTTTTTAGATGGTACTATTTTAGCTCAAAAAGCGCTTTCAGCAGTTCGAAGAACAAACGAAGAAATTGGAGTCACTATGCTGATCAATATTCTTAGAGGAAGTAGCAATCAAGAAGTGTATAGTAAGGGTTATCAAAATATAAAAACGTATGGAATAGGAGCCGATATTAGTTTTAAAGATTGGCAACATTACATTAATCAATTGATAAATATTGGAGTCCTCGAAATCGCTTATGATGAAAGTTTTAGACTTAAAATAAGTAATTTTGGAAATGAAGTACTTTTTAGAAAGCGAAAAGTAAAAATAACCAGAGCCATTGACAGACCAACAAAAGTCAAAAAAGAAAAACGAGCGAAGAAAAAATTAACGAAAAACGAAAAAAACTTTGAAGTCTTACGCTTATTAAGAGCAAAAATAGCCAAAGAAAGTGGTATGCCTGCTTACATTATTTTTCACGATTCTGCGCTGACCGAAATGTCGGTAGAGCTACCTGTTACAGAGAATGAATTTTTAGCTATACAAGGAGTCAGTCAAGTCAAATTGGAACGGTACGGAGAAGAATTTATCGAAGCAATTAAAGAAATAAAAGATGCTCAAATGAGTACGTTTGAGATTACTTACCGCTTTTACCAGCAAGGAATTTCTCCAGAGCAAATCAGTGAAGAAAGAGAATTAAATATAGCAACAATATTTTCTCATTTAGCAAAATTATATTTCGAAGGAAAAGACATCAATTTAATGGCTTACATCAGTGAAGAAGAAGTTAATGAAGTTAGAAAAGCATATCAAGAGATTAACGACTTGAGCGTACTAAAACCTTACTTCGATTTCTTTGAAGAAAAAATGCCTTATTACAAAATTAGGATAGCACTTACTATTATAGCTAAAGAGTTGAAAGAGTAACTTAGGGTTCACTGAAGAACATTCGAAATCAGTAGTAGAGCTGTTTTAGCAGTTTTTTAGACTTTAAAATGCAAGGTTTTCTTATTATACTAAGAATTTTAGTGCAGTTGAATAGTCGTCAGCCTAAAAACCGACATTCCCCACCCCTAAATTCATTTTTGACTTTTTGAAGAAAACTACCAAATATTGATGTCGTTTTCCCCTGTTTTGTAGTTTCAATTAGAGAATTACTTTTCATCCTTTAACTTTATCTGATTTTTCACAAAAAAATGTAAGAAAATATACTTTTGAAAACTGGGTGGGGAAGGTAAGTAAAAAGCATACCTTATTTCGTTGTCTGCAACTCACGGTATATGCATACAGCTTCGTTTTGTCGCTTCATATGATATACTTTTTAGACTTTTTCAGTAAACCCTAACTACATTCATTCTAAT
>WFNC01000228.1 GCA_015488785.1 Flavobacteriales bacterium
GTACTAAGTGAAACGTTCTCATTTATATCTTTGAAAAGAAAATAAAAAAGAATAAATAAAAAAATGAAGAGCCTGTCCGGCTTGAGGACATAGAGCAAGAAGAGAAAATAAACAAAGACTTTTATCCTTTTTGGAAAACAAATGGATGATTATATTATTAAAAATTCACTTTTAGAGAAAAAAGATGACAAAGAAAAAAGAGATAGCAATAGATTTAAATTCCAATTGGGAATTTGAACCAGCTCCAGAAAGTACAGCACATATAAAACTAAAAAAGAAGTACGATTTATTTATAGGCGGAAAGTTTGTAAAACCAAAATCGGGAAAATACTTTAAAACAATAAACCCAACAACCGAAGAAGTTTTGGCAGAAGTAGCCGAAGCAGGACAAGAAGATATTGACTTAGCCGTAAAATCAGCTCGAAAAGCACACAAAGAATGGTCAAAATTATCGGGAAAAGAAAGAGGGAAATATATTTTTAGAATCGCAAGATTAATGCAAGAACGAGCAAGAGAATTTGCTGTAATTGAAGCATTAGACGGAGGAAAACCAATTCGAGAAGCTAGAGATATAGATATTCCATTGGCATCCGCACATTTTTTCTATTACGCAGGTTGGGCAGACAAATTAGAATATGCATTTCCAAACAGAAAGCCAAAATCGTTGGGAGTTGTAGCGCAAATTACACCTTGGAATTTTCCAATGCTTATGGTCGCTTGGAAAATCGCACCAGCACTAGCTGCAGGAAATACAGTCGTATTAAAACCAGCAGAAACAACACCTTTAACCGCTTTAAAATTAGCCGAACTATTTAAAGATGCAGGTCTTCCAGACGGAGTCGTCAATATTGTAACAGGTTACGGAAAAACTGGAGCCATGATGGTAGAACATCCCGATGTCAATAAAGTAGCCTTCACAGGATCTACAGGAGTTGGGAAAATAATCATGAAAGCCATCGCAGGAACCACCAAGAAATCGACAATGGAATTGGGAGGTAAAGCTGCCAATATCATATTCGAAGACGCACCAATCGATCAAGCAGTCGAAGGAATTGTAAATGGAATTTTCTTCAATCAAGGGCACGTATGTTGCGCAGGATCTCGTCTATTTATACAAGAATCGGTTTACGATTTAGTGATGAGAAAACTTAAAGACAGAATGCAAAACCTTGTAGTAGGTGATCCATTAGATAAAAATACCGATGTAGGAGCAATAAACTCCAAAAAACAATTGGACGTTATCGACAAATACATCAAGTCTGGAATAGCAGAAGGTTGCGAAATGTATCAGCCAGAAGGCGAATTACCTAAAAAAGGATACTGGTGCAAACCAACCCTATTTACCAACGTAGCACAATCAAACAAAATCGCTTCAGAAGAAATTTTTGGGCCCGTTTTAGCCATTCAAACCTTTAGAACCGTAGCCGAAGTCATCGCAAAAGCCAACAATACACCATACGGATTATCAGCAGGAATTTGGTCAGACAAAGGCTCAAAAGTGTTTAATATGACAAGCAAAATGAAAGCAGGAGTAGTCTGGGCAAACACCTACAACAAATTCGACCCCACATCACCATTCGGAGGATACAAAGAAAGTGGTCACGGAAGAGAAGGAGGAGTACAAGGACTAGAACCTTACTTAAAATTTGAATAATTAGGGCGTGCCCCAAGGGTCGGGTCGTCCGCTATATCTTTTTTGTGAAAAACAAAAAAGGATGCCGCTACCACCCCTCACGCAAAACAATTAAAAATTAGAGAATTAAGAATGAATAATTATTTGAAAATACTTTAATTTATATTTAAAACAAAACCACTAAACATCCGGAAGCGGTTTGTTAATTCTAAAAGTTATGAAACCTATTTTTATAAATAGAATAATATTAATGTTTGTATTTTTGTTTAGTCTAAGTCAAATGACTTTTGCTGATACAATAGTTTTACAGTCAAATATCAATGAAGTAACCGTTTATTCTTTAGGGGCTGGGATTACGCATCAATTAAAGATTGATTTGCCTGCTGGACAAAACACTATTAAATTACTAGGAGTGTCGCTGTTTTCGTTAGCTAATTCATTGCAAATAAAAGACAAAGAGCTAACTGTAATAAACGCAACCTTAGTTAAAAAGTTAACAGAAGAAGAAAAGCTAAAGCTTTTAGACGAAAAGAGTTCTTATGCTAAGCAATTAGAAGCTTTAGAGAATGTGTTTAGCAATGGTAATAGTAATTTTTCGGTAACAGATATTAAAGATTTAATTGCTTATTATGACACCAAAATAATTGAATTAAAAGCAAAGATTAGAAAAACAAATTTAAAGCTTTTGAAAGATAGAAATAATGGAGCAGAAGTTTACATGGAGATTTTAGTTTCGTCGGCTACTCATATTAATAAAGAAATAGAGCTTTCTTATGTTAACGGTTCTGCAGCTTGGGTTCCGGAGTATGAAGTATTTGCATCTGATATAAATACAGATTTAGAGCTAAAGTATATCGCTAAAATTATTAATAGTACAGGAGTTGATTGGAGTAATGTGCGTCTAAGTCTATCAATGAATTCTCCTTTTGATAAAACAGGAGAAATACCAACTATTACACCAGATTATATTAAAAATAGGTCAACTAGAAATTCTTATGGAAGAGGAGAAGAAGAAAGTCAGCAAAGCGTGAATATTGAAATAAAAGCAGGTGAGAAAGAATTAGAACAATTAAAAATAGAGGGGATTGAGTACGAAGAATATAACGCCCCTTCAAATACAAAAATATTAGTTATTAAAGGATTGAAATCGATTCCTGCAAATGGAGGCATTTATAAATATGATGTTTTTCAAAAGGTCTTTCCTACTAGCTTTGTTTGGTATGCTTTTCCTAGAGTTGAAGAATCGTCGTATTTAATTAGTCAAATTACAAATTGGAAAAATCTATCTATAGCGGACGGTAAAGTAACCGTGTATTTTAAAGGTGTAAATATTGGAGATTCGTATATTCACATTGAAGGGTTTCCTGATACCTTAGATATTCCTATTGGACAAAACAATGAAGTTGTTGTAGTTAGAGAAATTATTGGAGATAAAGTTTATGTAAAAGAAAGTAATAATAAAATAAAAGAAACTGTAGCTTATTCTTATTCGATAAAAAGCAATAGAGATGATAATGTAAAGGTTAAAATATTTGACCAAATACCAGTTTCACAAACTAATGGAGCAAAAGTCGATCTTTTAGATGGGTCAAACGCTTATGTTGACAAAGCTACTGGAATAGTAATTTGGAGTTATACCTTAGAAGGGAAAAAAGACGAGAAAAATAGTCAGTTAATTTACAACTTAGAATATGATAAGTGGTTGAAACGTACCTCTTTTTCATCGTCAATAAGAAGGAGAAAGAAAACAGTTAGAAAATATAGAGCAAAATTATAAAGTAAATATTTAAAACAAAACCACTTGAGTCTTAAAGAGAGTAAAGCGAACGCTCTATTATCTTAAAGCGAAGCGGTCTATAAGTCAAAAAAAATGAGAATAGAAGTTTTGAAAACATATAAAATATACATTGGAGGAAAATTTCCAAGAACAGAATCAGGAAGATATTATCAACCAGAAGCGAATGGTAAAACATTAGGAAATATCTGTCAATCCTCACGTAAAGATTTTAGAAACGCAGTCGTTGCAGCTCGAAAAGCTCAAGGAGCTTGGAGTGCCCGTTCGGCATACAACAAAAGTCAAATTTTGTACCGTATCGCAGAAGTTTTGGAAGGGCGTAAAGCACAATTTGTAGAAGAATTAGTCTTGCAAGGAAGCACCAAAGCACAAGCAACTAAAGAAGTAGAAGTTTCCATAGATCGATTAATCTATTATGCAGGCTGGTGCGATAAGTTTATACAAATTTATAGCTCCGTTAATCCTGTCGCATCGAGTCATTTCAATTTCTCGGTACCAGAACCAACAGGAGTTGTAGCAGTAATGGCTCCCGAAGAAACAGGCTTAATTGGTTTGGTTTCTCAAATAGCACCAATCATAGCAGGAGGAAATTCTTGTATTGTTTTAGCTTCAGAAAGTAAGCCACTGTGCGCAGTAACTTTTTCAGAAGTTTTAGCAACATCAGACGTTCCAGGAGGAGTCATCAATATTCTAACAGGAAATAGAGCAGAGTTACTAGAGCATTTTTCGACACATAAAGACGTTAACGCAATCTTATATTGCGGAAAAGACCAACAAGATCTAAAGTCAATACAAGAATATGCTGTTACAAACCTAAAAAGAGTAATTAGCAAGAACGTAAAAGATTGGACACTCGACGAAAACGAATCCCCTTATACAATCTTAGATTTTCAAGAAACAAAAACAACTTGGCATCCAATAGAACACATCGCAGGAACAGGAAGTGGTTATTAGAAAAAAATATTGTAACTTACATTTTTATTAACCTAATTAACTAGACTATGCAAAGTTTACTTTTACTTTTTTTAGCTTTAATTGTTATAAATATTTCATCTCAGGAAACATGTAATATTCAGGATGATTATGTTAACATATTTAAAATTGAGAAAAAAACAAATGGACAAAAAGAATATTTGTTAAAAACGATTAATGAATTAGATAGTACTTCGTGTTTTTTCAAAATTATTAATAATAATGAGCATTATGTTAGCTATTTAATGAATAGTTTTACTTCTAATATTAAAAGAGAAGAATTGTTAGAATTGTCAGATCCAATAGAATTGCAATCACATTATGTTAGATTACTTAAAAATGACTCAATTTTTAATGAAGTTATGAATACTTTCGTTTATCAGAATGGAGGTGTTTTGGATACTGTTTCTCTAGATGAACTATTAAATATTGCAGTAAAGTTTTTTTCAATTATTAGAATTACAGAAAAGGGACAATACGTAGCGAAAGTGTGTTCAGGTATAAATGGTTTAAAAAAAACAGAAAGTAAAAGAAGTCCTCAGGTTGAAGCTTTTTGTTTTTCTACTATTTGGATGAATTATGAAGTAGGTGAGTCAGGTATGTATGCAGAATTAGTTAAAGGGATAAAGCAATTGTATAAAATTAACCTTGGTATTGATGAATCAGAAAAACTTTTGAGAGCTCAAGGAGCGATGTATATGTTTATGAAAAATGATAAAGTATTAACGAACTTAATGATTGAAGAGTTTCAGCGTAAAAAGGAGTTTTTACCTTTTGTTTTGGAGATAGAATAAAAGAATATAAATTTAAAAATGAAAGACAAAGAATTAAAAAAAATAGTTGATAAAGACGGAAATACATTAAGTCCAGTATTGGGAAGTGATGTAAAAAACTATTTAATAGACATTGACGGAACAATTACAGACGATGTTCCCAACGAACAGCCAGAAAGAATGGCAACTTGCAAGCCATATCCAGATGCTTTGGAAATCTTAAACAAATGGTACGACGAAGGTCATATTATAACTTTTTTTACTTCAAGAACAGAAGCGCATAGAGCTGTAACCGAAAAATGGTTGGCGAAACACGGTTTCAAACATCACGGAATTTTATTTGGAAAACCAAGAGGAGGAAACTACCATTGGATAGATAACCACTTGGTAAAAGCAACACAGTTCAAAGGACAATTCACAGATTTAATTCCCGTTAATAAAACCATACAAGTATTTAAAGACGAAGAGTAACTTTGATTAAAAATACAGCCACGAATGCACGAATGATTCACGTATTCATTCGTGCATTCGTGGCAATTTTATATTCTTTTTATATCTAAAACAAGAAAATAGAAGGAGAAATAAGCCCCAATAGGCTACCTAAAATCACTTGTAAAGGAGTGTGTCTTTTTAAAATTAAGCGACTAATTCCTACAAGTACAGCAATTAAAACACAGAAGAACCCTACAAAAGGAAAAGAATTTTCGGTAATTAAAGTCATTGCTACCAACGAACCAACTACACCAAAAACGCCAAATCCGTGAATACTTATTTTCCAAAACATTGTTACAATATTAGCAATTAGAACACCAAAAATAGAACCTAAATAAATTAACAAAAAGTCATGAGATAAGCCTTTTAAATCTGTCATTAAAAAATAAAGCACAATAAAAAGGCTTAACGAAATAAACGTTGGGAAAATACGCTCTTTACGAACCGTTAAATGAATGTCTGTAATCCATTTTAGTTTCAAAAACAAAATAAACATTCCCAAAGGAAGTAATATTGTAAAGATGAAACTTAAAAAAACAATTTCCTTTTTTACTTCAGTATCTAAAGATGAGTTTAGTTCACTAGGCAAATAAACCATAAACAATATTGCAACAAAAGGCATAAACAAAGGTTGAAAAACAACCGAAAGGAAAGTTGATATTTTAGTAATTAAATTCATAAATTCAAATCTAAGAAGATAAATATGAATTTGTGTTAAGTTAGCCTTAAGAAAATGGTAAAAATGTGTACCTTTCTTTAGTGTTTGAATTATATTTTTAAAAAAATGAAAGTAATATTATTAAGTGTAATCTCAGTCCTTTTCTTCTCTTGTGAAAATTATAAGCAAAAAAAAGAAATTAAAGTCAGAGCTATAAATACAAGTGTTAAGGAAGGTAAGCAGGTAGTTGATTCAACTAGTAATTTGTTGCTTGTTTCTGAAAAAGAAAATCGACTATTTAAGCCTTATGTTTATAATCGAAATAGGAAATATGATATAACGATAGAAAAAACATTTAGTCCTGGATTGTTTTCAGATTCTGTTGTAAAGACTATAAAATCAATGAAATTTTATAGAGTAGATACAATTGGGGCAAAATTCAAAATATTTGGAAGCGTTGAACATATAAGTATTAGTGGATATCAAAAAATACAAATAGATATTAATAACTTTCCTAATTTAAAAACAATTAAAGTTTTTGGGAGTAGCCTTGTGTTTACAAATAACAGTGATTTTAGTAAGATAGAAGCTTTTAGCTTTGTGAAGTCTGATATTCAAGGAGTTAGGTTAGTCAGTCAATTCAGTAATTTAAAGTACCTAAAAATTGAATATTGTAAATTTTATGATTTAGAGGTTGATTTTAGTAGTCTAAAATCTCTTGAAGAATTAAGTGTTGTAGCTTATATGGGGGAGGGTGAAGTTAATTTAAGGGCAATAGATGTTGATGTGTTACCGAATTTAAGGCGTTTAAGAATAATTGATGACTTTGGTAAAATAAAGGGCGCTCCAATAAATATTTCAAAACGAAAATGGGATTATTTTTATATTTACAATCGAGATGTAACACTTGAAGAGAAAATAATAATTCAAGAGTTCAACAAAAAAACATCGTAAAATTATTTTCAAATTCCCTCATTTTCAAAATTTCAAATTAAAAAAATCCCTATCTTTACATTCTTATAAAATAAAATAAAAAAATGGCAGCAAACGAAGACGCGTTTAAAAAAGTAGTTTCACACGCAAAAGAATTTGGATTTGTATTTCCAAGTAGCGAAATCTATGACGGATTGAGTGCAACATACGATTATGCTCAAAACGGAGTAGAATTAAAAAACAACATCAAAAAATATTGGTGGATGAGCATGGTTCAACTTCACGAAGAGATTGTTGGATTAGACGCTGCAATTTTTATGCACCCAAAAACATGGAAAGCATCAGGACACGTAGATGCATTCAATGACCCAATGATTGACAACAAAGACTCTAACAAAAGATATAGAGCCGATGTATTAATCGAAGAACATATTGCCAAAATAGAAGGGAAAATAAACAAAGACATCACCAAAGCAAAAAAACGTTTTGGCGATGCATTTAACGAAGAAGAATTTAGAGCAACCAACGGAAACGTATTGAGAAGACTGAAAGAAATTTCAGATATCGAAACTAAAATGGGGGACGCTTTAAACAATGATAAGTTAGACGACCTTCAACAATTAATAATTGACTTAGGAATAACTTGCGCCGTAAGTGGGTCTAAAAACTGGACAGAAGTAAAGCAATTTAACCTAATGTTTGGGACAGAACTAGGCGCAGTTTCGGGTGATGCTTCAAAAATATATTTACGTCCCGAAACAGCACAAGGAATTTTTGTAAACTATCTAAACGTTCAAAAAACAGGACGTATGAAAATCCCTTTTGGGATCGCTCAAATCGGAAAAGCATTTAGAAACGAAATCGTTGCTCGACAATTCATTTTTAGAATGAGAGAATTCGAACAAATGGAGATGCAATTTTTCATAGAGCCAGGAACACAAATGAAATGGTTCGAATACTGGAAAGAAACACGAATCAAATGGCATAAAGCATTAGGGTTAGGAGATGAAAATTATCGTTTTCACGACCACATACAATTAGCACATTACGCCGATGCCGCGACAGATATAGAATTCAACTTCCCATTTGGCTTCAAAGAATTAGAAGGAATACACTCTCGTACCGATTTTGATTTGAAACAACACGAAGAATTTTCAGGTAAAAAGCTAAGATATTTTGATCCAGAAACAAAAGAAAATATAGTCCCTTATGTATTAGAAACATCAATAGGAGTAGATAGAATGTTTTTGGCAGTACTTTCAAAATCACTAAAAGAGGAACAATTAGAAGACGGAACCGAAAGAACTGTTTTATCACTTCCAGCTCCATTGGCACCAATAAAAGCCGCTATTTTACCTTTGGTACGTAAAGACGGTTTGCCAGAAAAAGCGAGAGAAATACTTAAGCTATTGCAGATGGAACACAACTGTATGTACGAAGAAAAAGACAGTATAGGTAAGCGTTACAGGAGACAAGATGCTATCGGAACGCCATATTGTATCGCTGTAGATTACGAAACATTGGACGACAATATGGTTACCATTAGAGACCGAGATACAATGAAACAAGAACGAGTTGCCATAAGCGATTTGGTTTCTATAATCGGCAAAAAAGTATCAATGTCTAATTTGTTTCAGTAAGTTTATTTGTAGGGCACTAATTCCCGCTTTACATTTCAATTTTTAACAAAAAAACAACACAAAACTAAAGTAAAAAAGGAGCTTCTCACGTCGCTCTTTTTTACTAAGTTTTTGTATCGTTGTTTTTTTGCCAAAAGATTTCCATTACAATCAGGAGTGCAAAATATTTTTTATGTCAAACCACTCTACCATATTATTAGACTAAGAACAGAATTAGAAGTGGATTGTGTTCTTTGTTTTCTCTTTTAGGATAGGGGGAGGAAGATTGATCTCTCGAAGCTCTCTTCTAAAAAGAATGAAAAATATAATTTCACAAAAAAACAATTCCTTATCCTTAAAATAGAACGCATGTTGCTTTTTTAGAAATAATAAACAATGAACAAATATATATCCCTTTTCTTTTTTCTAACAATTTATTCTATAGTTGGTTATGGACAAGAATTAGACACAAACAATGTTAAGTTTGCCGTTGTAGATTCTACTTATTCGACAGGTTTTCTGGGGTCTGGTTTTTCTAAAGCATCAGTAAAAATTATCGTAAAAAAAAAGAGAGGTAAAAATCAACAATTTACTTTTTTTCAAGTAGTCAATAGAGAAGAGGGAACTAGTTATAGAGTAATTAATGAAAAAGGCTTGTCTTTCCCTTTTAATTTAAAAGAAAGTAGTGGTAATGGAGGCTTTTTTTGGGTGGAGAACAATGATGAAACAAAATATCACCACATTCAACATCGGTTTGCATCTAGTAAAAATAAATTTTTATTAGAAACATTCGTTGTTTGGTTTCAGCTAAATGAATCTTATTTGCCATCAGGAAAAGAGCGATTTGTGATAGCTAAAAGAGGGTTTCATTTAAATAATAAAAAGTTTAAGCCATCAGATAAAATAAAAGCTATTATGTTTAAAAAAGACACCATTTTTAGAGATGCTATCTTTTACGGAACAAATGATACAGCATTAGTTTTTAAAGCAAATAAATATGTAATTTATGGAGAAAAGAAAGATTCTATATCAGTTATTCCTTCTCGTTATCTTTATATACCTGCCAATAAAATAGCTTTAGCTGTATTTAGTCCTCAACAAAAAGCAAAGAACAATACTTATGGGATTATTGGTGGAGTTGCAACGCTTACAAGTCCAATTACTTTTCTTACAGGAGCTATAATTACAACTTCCAAAGCAGTAAAGAAAAAGCCATTAAAAAGTGGGTTAATAGTTATGGGAGTTGGTGTAGTCCAATTCGTGACGGGTTTTATTGTTGGAACAAAAAATTCAAATGATAAAACATATCTAAAAAGTAAATACGAATTCAAAAAGAAAAACTAAGATAAATGTTACTATCATTCTATACAAAAAACACAATAGAAGCAGGCTGTGACGAAGCAGGTCGAGGTTGTTTGTCTGGTCCAGTAGTTGCCGCTGCGGTGATTTTACCTCCCGATTTTAAAAACGAAATACTAAACGATTCCAAACTCCTTTCGGAGAAGAAAAGAAACTTACTACGCCCAATAATAGAACAAGAAGCATTGGCTTGGGGAGTTGGAATAGTTGGCCATAAAGAGATAGACGAAATAAATATCCTGAACGCTTCGTTTTTGGCAATGCATCGAGCTTTGGATCAATTACTAATAAGACCCGAAGCGATTATAATAGATGGGAATCGCTTCAATGCGTACAAAAATATTCCCCACGATTGTATTGTAAAAGGAGATTCTAAATACTTTAGCATTGCAGCAGCTTCTGTTTTAGCAAAAACGTATCGTGACGATATTATGGAAAAACTTCACAACGAATATCCTGTTTACGATTGGAAACAAAACAAAGGTTATCCAACTAAAAAGCATAGAGCAGCTATTTCAGAACATGGAGCATCTCCATATCATCGAATGACGTTTAAATTATTAGCAGATTAAAATAAAGCTTCTCCCGTCATTTCTTTCGGTTGTTCTATATTCATTAATTTTAGTAAAGTAGGAGCAATATCGGCCAGTTTCCCTTTTTTAATTTCTGTTACGTTTTGGTCTATTACAATCACAGGAACTAAATTTGTTGTGTGTGCTGTGTGCGGAGAACCATCTTCGTTCATCATTAATTCAGCATTTCCATGATCGGCAATTATAACAAAAGAATAATCGTTTTTCAATCCAGTTTCGATTACTTGTTTTACGCTGTTGTCAACCGTTTCGCAAGCTTTTATTATTGCTTCAGGGATTCCTGTATGTCCTACCATGTCGCCATTGGCAAAATTTAGGCAAACAAAATCTACTTCTCCTTTTTCTAATTCTGCGCAAAGTTTTTCAGTAACGGCTGGAGCGCTCATTTCTGGTTGTAAATCATAAGTGGCAACTTTGGGAGAGTTAACCATTAATCGTTTCTCTTTTTCAAATTCTTGTTCTTTTCCTCCACTAAAGAAAAATGAAACGTGTGGGTATTTTTCAGTCTCGGCAATTCTAATTTGCTTCAATCCTTTTTTACTGATAACTTCTCCAATTGTATTTTTGATGCTCTCTTTGTCGTAAACTACTTTTATGTTTTTATAACTCTTATTGTAATTTGTCATGGTGACATAATAGAGTGGAATTGTTTTCATCGGAGCTCTATCTTCTTGTGTTAAAACTTCCGTAATTTCTCTGCAACGGTCAGTTCTGTAATTAAAACAAATAACTACATCATCTTCTTGTATGGTAGCCAAAGGTTTTTTGTTTTTACCTGTAATTACAAATGGTTTTATAAATTCATCGGTAATTTGATTGTTGTAACTGTCCTTAATCGCTTCAACCGCTGAATTGACTTTTTCTCCTTCTCCTTTTACCAATAAATCATAGGCAAGTTGTATTCTGTCCCAACGTTTATCTCTATCCATAGCGTAGTAACGACCAATTACCGAAGCAACTTTTGTTTTTTTGTTTTTAATATAATCTTCTAGCTCTGATAAGTATTCTAAACCCGAATCTGGAGCGCAATCTCTACCGTCGGTAAATGCGTGAATAAAAGATTGGTCTTCTGCTATGTTTTGTTGTTCCAAAAAATCACATAAAGCATAAAGATGTTCTTGAGAAGAATGTACGCCACCTTTAGAAACTAAACCTAGTAAATGAATGTTTTTGTTGTTTTTCTTGGCGTATTCTACTGCATTGATTAATGTTTTATTCTTGAAAAATGAACCATCTTCAACCGCATTATTTATTTTAGATAAATCTTGATAAACGACTCTGCCTGCTCCAATATTCAAATGTCCTACTTCTGAGTTTCCCATTTGTCCAGTTGGTAAACCTACGTGCTCTCCAAATGTAAGCAATGTACTGTGAGGGTATTTATTGTAAAGAGAATCTACATAAGGTGTTTCTGCTAAATAGACACCGTCTGTTTTGTCGTGTTTACCAATTCCCCAACCATCTAGTATTATTAAAACTGCTTTATTTGTTTTCATCTTGTTTTTCTTTTATCTGTACTCAAACCAAATCGCTTTACGTTTTTTTTTGAATCTTTCTTTTCTTAATACTGTTGCCGTAAAATATTAAAAGAACCTGTTGTAACAATATTTCACTCCTCAACGTCAAACAACACTATAAAGGTAAGGATATTCTTTTACTAAATTAAAAAATAGAGCTGATAAGTTCTAGCGATTTTTTTATCTAAAAAGCGAGTTGTAGGTTAAGGTATTAAGCTTAAAAGATTAGAATTGATAAAATTCACTGTTTTTTAACAATGCAACAAATAATTAAACCATAAATATTTACTATATTGTAAGCCGTGCTTATATTTTTCTTAGTTTTTTAAGGGAAATAGACAAGCATTAGCAGTTAATATAATAGAATTGAATATGAAAATTATAGTACCAATGGCAGGAAGAGGATCTCGATTGAGACCTCATACACTTACAACTCCAAAGCCATTAGTTCCTGTTGCAGGAAAACCGATTGTACAACGTTTGGTAGAAGATATTACTAAAGTTTGTGCCGACAAAGTTGATGAGATAGCTTTTATAATAGGTGATTTTGGAAAAGAAGTGGAAGAAGAATTGATAAAAGTTGCAGAAAGTTTAGGAGCTAAAGGAACAATTTATCATCAAGAGGAAGCGTTGGGAACAGCTCACGCTATTTTGTGTGCTAAAGAATCTTTAAAAGGGAATATTGTGGTTGGTTTTGCCGACACATTATTTCAAGCAGATTTTACGATAAACAATGCAGATGATGGTATTATTTGGGTAAATCAAATAGACGATCCGAGTGCTTTTGGTGTTGTTAAACTAAATAACGAAGGTGTCATTACCGATTTTGTTGAAAAACCCAAAGATTTTGTTTCTGATTTAGCAATTATAGGAATTTACTATTTTAAAGACGGTGAGAACTTAGCAAACGAGTTGCAATACTTGATTGATAATAAGATTACTGAAAATGGGGAATATCAATTGACAAATGCTTTGGAAAACATGAAGCAGAAAGGGCTTCAATTCAAAACAGGAGAAGTTAAAGAATGGTTAGATTGTGGAAATTATAAAGCTACAATTCATTCCAATCAACGTGTACTAGAGTTTGAAGAAGAAGAACAAGATACCATTTCTCCAAATGCGACTTTAGAGAATGTAATCA
>WFNC01000229.1 GCA_015488785.1 Flavobacteriales bacterium
ACTTTTGCTAACCAGCGTTTGAATGGTTCTGCTTTCGGCGATGGAATAGATTGAATTATTCGTAATAGGGTCTCTGTGTCAGCGATTTCTGTTTCTCGCATTTTGCCATCTTTTGCTTTCATTTTCAACTGTCGACAATTTGTCGACAGTTCAATTCCGCTTTCCTTTTCTCGTTTTTTAAGTCTATACCAGTAATCTCTTGGCTTAATGCTTTCTGTTAATATCTCAATAATATCAACGATAGCAAAATACCACTTCTCTTCAATTTTGTCCCAATAAGTTCTGACCTGTTGGCTTTGAAATAATTTAATATTTGACATTTTTGTTGTTGTATGAAATTGATGTCAACAAAGATAAAAAAAGTCTGAAGAAATACTAAATTCAGGATGTATATTGTCAATTATTCAGTGTGATTTTCGCTGTGTTTTATTATGTTGGGTAACGGCAGTCCGTCTAAAAACTCCCTTCGATTTTCATTAAATTGGGTTTATTGGTTAAAAATTAGAACAAAAATAAGCTATTTTGCCGAGGGAGAGTAAAATCACTTATTATTTTGTTTAAAAAATTGATGCGCTTAGGAGGCTTTATTTTCAGTATCAGAAGAACGATAAAGGCAAAAATAAGGGATAAAGCTTCCCGAAGGTAGCTTGCCAAAGCCTCAAAACCAATTATATTGATTAATCGGCGTAGATTGTAGGCTATAAAGATAAGTCCGGCATCGGCCTCGGCTCTTTTGATGTATTTTTTTGTCATGATGTAACTGAATCCCCACTGACGTTTTATTGTCCCGTAGGGATGTTCCACTATGGCCTGCCTTCGCCGATAGTAGTCTTTATTGTTTTCTATTCTCTTTTTGTTTTCATTTATATATCCTTGATACTCACTGCGTTGTATTGCCTTGCCATATTTAGCTTTACTACATTCGCTTTTTACCGGACAATTCATGCAAGCTTTTGTGGTATATCTTTTGAATTTATAGGTCTTGGCTTGATGCCATGTTCCTTTAGTATGCAGTTCCTTGCCTTGCGGACAGATGTAACAGTCTCCCTCATTATCATATATAAAGTGTTCTACATTGTAAGCAGGATTGGGGGCATTGGCGGCCACTTTTGGTATGGCTACTAAAACGTCAATGCCTAGTTCTGCTGCGGTTTTAAATTCGCTTCCTGTGTGATATCCCTTGTCGTAAAGGGCTGTGAAATGATTATGACCAACTATTGCTTTTGCTCTTTGGAGCATATTGCCCATGGCTTTGCTATCGTTTTGGTTAGTCACTTTATAATCTATTGGGATATTATTTTCTTCATCCACTGTGGTTTGAATATTATAAGCTACTTCGGTAATATTATTGCGAGTAATCATATGACGACTATCGGGGTCGGTGGTGGATATTTGATTTTCAGGGGATTCGTCTATCTGCTTTTGCAATTGCTCATAATCTTCTTTTCTTTGTCGATGTTTTGCCATCTCTTTTTTGATTACTTCTTTGTTATCTCCATCATTTTCTGATAGTTCCCGTTCATATTCAGTTAATTTCCGGTCGATATATGCAGTTTGACGCTTTATCTTTTTCTCGTTATAGTTATTCTTTTTTGAGTTTTGTGCTCGTAGTTTTGTGCTGTCTCCAGCAAGTAGTTTGCCTCCTATTAGCTCGAAATTCTTTGCAATAGTCACTGTTGCTCGAAAGACTTTTTTGAGAGATTTTGGATTGTCTCTACGGAAATTACTAATGGTGTTATGGTCTGGAGACAAGCCTTTTAAAAGCCACATCATCTCTATGTTCCTTTTGGTTTCTTTCTCCAATTCCCGGGAAGACCGCACTCTGTTCAGATAACCATAAATGAACAGTTTTAGCAAATCCTTGGGATGGTAAGCAGGGCGACCATTCTCCCCATGATCTACCTTAAACCCCATGCTTTCTGCATCTAAACTATCCACAAACAAATCAATAAGCCTAACCTCATGGTTCTGGTCAATGGCTTCGTCCATGGAAATGGGAAATAAAGCGGTTTGTTTTCTGTCTTGTCCTATGATGTATTTCATGCTGCTAATATACATATAAACAGCGAATTACGACTGTTGATAAGTACGAAACTTATCAACATTTTGAAAATTGTTTTTGGGTTTTTAAACAGTCTGACGGTGAGTATATGAGGCGTTGGGCGTTTTGAAACACCTTATTTTCAATCTACTATACTGTTCATTTATATTCATAATCTTTCAATTTAACTATCACTCGCCCAACGACTTATATACATTGTTGTAGCCAGTTTTTATTCTATTTTAATTACATTTTCTTCTTTAAACCAATCTTTTGCTTTATTCAAGACTTCATTACTTGGATTATTATAGTAAACAATTAAGTTGTCTTTTGCTCTTGAACAACTTACATAAAACATCTTCCTTGTTCTCTCAATAATACTTTCTTTACCAGTAGTATTTTCAAATAAATACTTAAAATTATATTTATTCCATTTCCCATTATCAAGAATAACAAATACATTATTAAATTCTGCTCCTTTAATTCCGTGTTGTGTAGAATATGGCGTAAAATCTTGTTCAAACCTATATAAATTGATTATCTGCTCAAATTTTATGTCTTTAAGGCGATGGAACAAATAACTATTTTCGATTATAAATTGTTTTATTAAATCGTCTTTTATTATGAGTTTATTTTCGTCTGCAAAGTCAATAACTTCGGATATAGATTTGTTTTTAAAATCATTAATATCATTTATTAAATCTTTTAATTTTATCTTATCTTCTACACTGCTAATCTTGTAATTACTGTTTCTGATGAAATTATTAATATCATTTTGCTCATAATAAAAAACTAAATCTTGAATTTTGTATAAATGTTTTATTAAGAAATCTTTATTGTCACTAACAAGCTTTTCTTTGTCTAAATACACTTTTGATAACTCTTCAAATGATAATTCTTTGGCATATTCAAAGAGCGACTCATTATCTTCGATAAATCTCTTAAAATTAGGTGCTTCATTGACTATTTTCATTTCAAGGACATCACCAAATGTTAAATCTTTTATTTCATCAATGCGGTTTAGTTCTTTTAATTTCTTTTTAATCTTATGAGCTTG
>WFNC01000230.1 GCA_015488785.1 Flavobacteriales bacterium
ATATAAAACCCATTGCCCGAACGGTAATGTTCTGCACCTTCTGCAAATGCCGAAACACCTTGTTCTTTTAATTCTTCAAGGCTGGTACCTGTTAAGGTTTTTTCTATGGCGCTTTCTAAAGCTTGTTCGTTGGTTTGGCTAGTCATAATTATTTATTTTTTTTGGTTGGGAGATGTTTACCAAAATAACCGATGTGGATTGTTTGTATTTCTTTGTCAATATAGATGTGCATTCTAAAAGCACTAGAGAAATTTTTGATATGATGTCCAAAGAAAACGCGTTTTTCGTTTATTTTAAATTCTCTTTTTCGTCTAAAACTTTTATTTTGTTTTACACTATCTGATTCGTCAGTAATTTCCAGACCTGTTACTGCTTTTAATTCTTCTAAAGTATAATTCACTTTTTTTAATTCAATGTAGTGATTTAATTTAGTTAGATTTTCCCATAACTGATTGTAAAGTGTGTCAGAAATAGATAATTGAGTTAATTGTTTTTTTGTTTCAGAACAAAAAGTTAAATGTGGAAATTGTTTTTCTTTATTTAGCCAAAGATTTTTTCCTTTTTTAAGGTTGGTTTTCCGCTCGGCATCAATTTTTATAAAATGGGTCTTCCAATGATTTATTGTAGCGCAATTGGATACATTAGTAATAAGTATATTTTCTCCGCTTGCTGTTAATTCTTTGATTGATATTGAAAGTTTTTCAGTATTCCATTTGTCGTCAGAAAGACAACTAACAGCAAGTTGATTAAAAAAATAACAAGCACCTAAAGCTTGAGTTTTACAACCAGAATCATCGCTTAAGCAAAATTCGGATAAGTCATATCTATCTGTAAGCGCTGTTAAATCTTCTATAAAGAGCGGTGAAACTGTTTTTTGTATAAATGATTTTACTTTTATTCGGTAGTCATTACTTTGTTTAGCTAACCATTTTCCTAAAGTAGTTTCATCATTTAATTGTATTTGAAACCAACCTTTGTCTATATGGTCAGAAAAACGAATGGTTTTAAATCCATTTTTTAGCGCAACTTCAATTATTTCAAGAAAAATCGGAAATTTATTATCAGTACTATTATTATCTGCAAAAGGTAAAGATTGGTCGTTGAAAATTAAATGTTCTTTCATTGGAGGGGGATTATTTCAATAATTCATCAAGTTGTTTTTCCCACTCGTCCATAAAGTTGTCGGGGAACTCATCTATTCCTCCATTTTTATCGATTGTTAATTCTAGAATTTCAGTTTCGTGTTTTATTGAAGTCAAGTCTCTTTTAAAGAATAATATAGTGACATCTTCTGGCTCGATTACCTCTTTTTTTACAGCTACACGAATACCATTTAAGACATGGTCGCTATGCGATTCTAACAAGACTTGAATACCTGTTTTGGAAGCCAAAGCACACAAAACTCCTATTTGAGATTGACCTGCGGGGTGTAAATGAGATTCTGGGTTTTCTATGATTACCAAATCACCTTTTTTAGACATTAATAATGCTGTAATCACGGGCAATACATAGGTTAGTCCAAAACCAACGTGAGTTGGCTTGAAAGTATCTGTATAATCGTTTTTTGTTTCAAATTGATAACCTAGCGTAGCGATTTGTAAATCGTGATGATGTTTTGCGATTGCTTTTACACCTGGTGATATTTCTGAAAGCCAAGCGTTGATGTTGTCTAGCAAAGTATCTGATTTAGCTTTTGGGTGTTTTAGTTCTATCTGATTAATTACTTTGTCTTGGTTTTTTGCAATATAGTGTGCTGTATATTCTCCTGTTATACCTAAGGAGTTGAACTCCTCTACAAATAGATTGGAGGCTTTGTATTGAGTTTCTGGATTTATTCTATTTGCACTTAAATATTGTAAATTATTATTAAATAATGCTTCTTGACTTAAATCGAGTTTGTTTTCATAATTGATTAATTTTAGCGTTTCTTTATGAATGCCAGGTTCAAAACTTAATTTAAGTTCATTTTCAAAATCAAATTCTAAAGAAATAGCTATTGTTTCGGTATTAATATCTGCATCTATAGAAAACACATCGTTTGATAATCCCAAGCTGATTAAATCTTCATCATTAAGAATAAGACCTTTTTCGAAGTTGTTGGATTTACGATAAGACTGTCTCAGTAATAACAAAACTTGTATAATACTCGATTTCCCTAAGGCATTTAAACCGGTAAATAAGGTTAAGGGAGCTAGTCCTATTTCAGCATTTTTAATAGATTTAAAATTATTAATTTCTATATTAGATAGCATAATCGATGTGTTTAGTCATTAATTCTTTCATTTTTGTATGTCTTATCTTTACGTTGTCTATATGGTTGGTGTTTGCTGTAATGGCTTCATTAAATTCGTTGTCTCGAAGTAGTTCTTTGTATCCTAGGATGAAACTTTTTTTATTTTCTAACAATAAATTGCGTTCTTCTTCTGTTAGTTTTGCAAAGTTTACTGTTGTAGTTTCAAATAGACTACGGTTTACGACTACTTTTCTTTCAGGATCTATTAATGCTTTACTAAATGCTTCATTTCCAAATAGTTTTTTTGATAAAATTAAACTATTTTTAAAACTATTTTTTAATGCTATTTTATTTATTTCAAACTCTTCCCCCTCATTATTTAAATAAGTCATTTCTTCGTCTAAAAACTGTTGCAATCCTGGTTTATATT
This sequence comes from Flavobacteriales bacterium, assembly GCA_015488785.1. Taxonomy (GTDB): domain Bacteria; phylum Bacteroidota; class Bacteroidia; order Flavobacteriales_D; family Parvicellaceae; genus S010-51. Next base: position 2,664 of record WFNC01000230.1, read on the forward strand.
TTTTATATCCTTGTCTATAAAAAGCCATAAAACGAACAATCATTTCTTTGTCGAGCATTCGTTTGTTCGAAATCTTAATAATATCGGTAAACCATTCTTCTTGGGCTATTTCTTTCAAGAAATTGGAAGCCTTTCCTTGGTTTAGTGCGTTTCTGATTTCTTGAGCCGTTAACCTTGTGCCGCCCGTATTAATTCGGTGAAACAAGCTGGTAAGTACTTTGGGTGGTGTTCCTTTTTTTATTTTAAATAAAGTAACATTGGTTTCTCGTATTCTACGTTGCAATTTTTTATCTAGATCTTCAAATTTTTGACCTTCCAATTCTTTTAAAAACTCTAAACCTTTAAGTTTTAGCTTTTTTTCTACTATAAATTTTTTGATTACAGACAAGCGTTGAAGACCATCTACAACGATCCAATTATCATCGTCTGCTACATCCATATATATAGCAGGCAATGGCAGTCGAATGAGTATAGACTCTATAAGTTGGCTCATTTTACTTTCGTTCCATAAATTACCTTTGCGTTGAAAATCGGGCATTAAATCTATAGCTTCTTCTTCTATGCGTTCGGCTAGTCCATATATGGTTATTTGCTCTACAGCTATCTCTACCTTTTTGGGGTCAAATGGTGTGGTAATATCCTTTGTTTCTTCGTTTTTTTCTACCTCTATACCTGCTGACTCCAATTGCTGGTTTTCTATTATTTTATCTTCGGACTGTTCCATTTGCAATCTGTTTTACTTTATCGATACAAAGTTAATTATTATTCTTTCTTAACAAACCTTTATTTTACCCGTTACCGCACTGTTTATTAAGGTAGATTTGTACTCTTTTAGTTTTTCAATTTGGCTTTGTTGTAAACTAATGGCTTTTTCTATTTTTTGGGATTGGATTTCTATGTATGCTGAAATTTGTTCTTGTTCTGCTAGTGGAGGTGATAAAACAGGCAATCTCTTTAATAAATCTTGACTTAGAGAGGCTCTAATTACTAAATTCATTTCTTTTACAAAAAATGCTCTGTGTATTACCGAACTAAAATAGTATTTGGAGAAATTAGGATAAAGAAGTTTACTTGTTGGTCTAAACCGAATCAAAAATCCAGCAAATGTAGCATCCGTTATGGTTTGCAAACAAGTTGATGAAAAACCTATTTCCTCCACTGTTTCAGAAGTCCTAGTAAAGAATACATCTCCTTTTTGAACAGAATAGTTAAGTCGATCTTCAATTGGAGATTTTGCTAAACCTGTTACTTGCTTAGGTAACTCAATATTTTTATAAACATCTCCATAGCTTACAAAAGGAAAACCTTCACCAAAATATTCAGCACCTGCACTTATGCCGTTTTGTGTTTTACCTAGGTATCTCAACCTCTTCACCTCCCACTCCTCAGGAATTTCCCCAATCCACTCTACACCGCTATTTTTTAGTTTTACATTAGGGTTTAAGCCTTTGGTAACGGCATTTTGTATAAGTATTTGTTTGCGTTCTTTTAGTAGGGCAATTAGTTTTTGTTTTTGCGCTATGGCTTGGTCTATTTTGGCGGTTTTGTCATCTAAAAAATGGGCTATGGCGGTTTGCTCGGGGAGGGGGGGGAGTAGTATTTTAGCACGTTTTAAATGTGGATAATATAAGTTTCTTTGGATTGTTCCAACTCCTTTGGAATTAATTAAGTATTGAGATACCATATGTCCATTTCTAAACATATAATTAGCATATTCTGGGTTTAAATTCTCAGACAATTGTAAAACTATATAAGCTGGACTAACAATACCTTTATACGGTGAAACACCTACAGAACCTCTCCATGCTTGCTGGTTATTCAAAACTAAATTGCCTTTTTCGACTAATTGGTATTTCGATAAATCTAATGA
>WFNC01000231.1 GCA_015488785.1 Flavobacteriales bacterium
CTTCAGAAGCTAGTATGTGAGCACACTCTAGTCCTCCAATTCCACTACCTATTATTACAAAGTCGTATGTTTTAGTTTCGCTCATTTTTTTGTTAAGATAAATAGTACGTTAGATGTTTTCTGAGATTGTTCTTCCATTTTATAATCTAAGTTGTGCTTTTCAGCAAATTCTTTTATAAATTTAGATGAGAAAAAATTAAAATCCCTTGTTTTTTTGTTGAATCCTAAAATATTTGTCGAATATTCTTCTGTTTTCAATGTTGTTTGATGACGTTCGTTTAAGTCTGTAATACCATCTCTAATAATCAGAATCCCTTTTTCATTTAAAGCGTTTACAGCATTGTTTAATACTGAAATCTGTTCTTGTTCAGAAAGATAGTGTAACACATCATTATAAAATATGACGTCAGTCATGGCGAACTGATAAGTAGTAATATCCGTTGCTAAAAATTGTAAGTTATCATTTTTTCGATAAGAATTTTGGGCAATATCAATTTTTTCTTTATCATAATCTAAAGCTATTATTTTTCTTGCTCTATTTTTATAATGGAGGAAAAAGCTGAAATATCCATATCCACATCCGACATCTATAATGTTCATTCGATTTCCAATTATTTGATTATAGTAATCATAGTTTTTGGCTTCGAAGCGCATTTTTATTTTATAATACCATTCTAATAAAGGTCCTTTAAATACATAGTTTAAGAATATAATAGGAGTGAAATATTTTGCATCTTCTTTTTCGTTTTTCAACTTGTAAAACTCCTGCTTGTAATATTTCGAAATTGATTTTGTCCGTTCTTTATAAGTTTCTCCCCACGATAAATCATCAAATTTTATTCTGGGTAAAGCTTTAAAAGTAATTGATCCTTTATGTAATAATATTTCTCGTTTGGGAGCTACGTCAGACGCTCCATGTATTATTAATGGAGAAATATCTACTCCCAATTCCTGGGCTAAATAAAAAGCTCCTTTATGAAAACGTTTCAACTCTCCGTTTTCAGATCTTGCTCCTTCTGGAAATATGATAATTGAATACCCATTCTCAATTAATTCTCGTGCTTTTTCTAAATTCTTTTCAGCACCATCATCTACATGAATATAGCCGGCATTTCGAACGAATACGCCAAATATAGGAGAGTGGTAAACCCATTTTTTTACTACTAAAACAACTTTAGGGCTTAAAGCTACAGTTGTAAGAATGTCTAAAAACGAACTGTGATTTGCTATAATTATAGACGGTTTTGAAAAGTCAAGATTTTCGATATTAATAAAAGTTTTTTTGATAAAAAGAGCTGAATGAAAATTAAACCAAGCAAACTTTGAAGCACAATAGGTTAAAATACTCCTTTTACTTTTTTTATTGACAGGTAGTAATAAGATTGAAAGAATAGATAAAACAAAACTCCCAAAAACAAAGAAGAAAAATAAGATGGAAGAACATATAAATTGAAAAAAGGTTGTAGGAGGTTTATTATCATCTACCTTATTTTGAACAAAAAGATGAAACAAAAACGGTTGAACAATTAGGGAAATAAATAGAATACAAGCAATTCCAATTACGCTTAATAATGCAATGGAGTGAATCGCAGGATGCTTTGCAAAATACAAAACTCCTGTTCCAATCATGGTAGTTCCTGCCGAGAGAATAATCGCTAAACTATACGATTTTAAACTGTCTTTTTTTGTTTTGTATTTTGCCAATAAACCATCTGTAACAAAAATACTAAAGTCGTCACCTAAACCAAAAATAAACGTGGTAATAACAATGTTTACAAAGTTGAATTTAATGTCTAACAATGAAGCAAATCCTAAAATCCAAATCCAACTGATCACCATAGGAATAAAAGCCAAAAGGGCTAATTCGATGCGTCCATAAATTACGATTAAGGTTATAAAAACAATTAAAGCAGAAATATAAAGTAAGAAATTAAAGTCTTCTTTTACCATTTCGACTAAAGAAATAGCCATGTCTCTTCGGTTGAATACTTGTACTCCGTTTAATTGATTAATACGGCTTTTTACTTGTTCTATTTTTGTATTTTCAACAACTATGGTCGATAGTATGGTTAATTCTCCATTGTCATTATAGTCAAGCAAATTATCTAATTCTATTCTGCTTAGCAAATCTGATCCTGATTCTTCAAGAGGCTTGTCCTTTGTCCAATTCTTAAAAGTATTAAAAGCATTGTCACTAAATCCAAAAACAGTTGCAGTACTATCAATGTTTTTGTAAACTTGATTGTTTTTACGCCAAAACTGTTGCCAAGTTAAAAGTCTGTTTTCTTTTATTTTTTTAGGAATAATAAAGTCTCCTGTAGAAGCAAAATTAGAAATTAAACCTTCTTCTTTTAGTTTATTTAGTTCTTCGTACAAACGATAGTTGATTTCAAAAGTACGTTCTTCATTTTCTCCTTTCGAAAACAAATAAACCTTCTGCTGAACGTCGGGATTGATTCCTACAAATTTATCTTCTTTCTCTTTCAACGAATCTTTGTGGTAACTGAGGTGTGTAATGTCGTTGTCAAATTCTACATTAGAAGATTCGAAATACATAAAAATTGTAATGAGCACAACTGCAATTAAAGCAATCGGATATAGCTTTTTTGGAACCGAAAAGTTAGCTTTCTTTTTGCTTTCTTTTTGCTGTAAAGAATCAAAATTAAAATTAAATAAAATGAGTATAACAGGTAGGATTAGCAATGTGAATACTGCTGCTCCAGAAAGTGCAAGGGAAGCAAATAACCCAAAGTCTTGTAAAATAACAGAATTGGCAAACATTAGAGCTGCGAAAGCAAGTACGGTTGTTAGTCCTCCACTAAGCAATGGAAAGGTTACGTCTTTTATTGTTTCTTCAATCGATTTTGTATGTTCTAAATGCGTAAAAAAATGAAACGAATAATCGAGAATGATACCAAACAAAATAGCGCCTGTTGCAAGTGATAATCCCGAAACGTTAGGGTGTAAATAGCCCATCATTCCCAAAGCAAATAAGCCTCCAAATAGTGTAGGGAGTAAGAAAAATAAAGGAATGTTAATCTTTCGATAATAAATAAATAAAATCAATAAGATTGCTATTATCGTAATGGTAACAGTTAAGTAAGAATCTTGTTTTACTTGTAAAGAATTTTCTACAGCAATTTGAAATGCTCCAAAAAAATCGATTCTATTCTTCTTATATTTTTCATTCCAATTTTCTTTTAGCTTCGTTAAGTTTTTGTACAAAATTTCATTGTCTTTTATTTCATTTTTGAGAATGTTGGTGTAAATAAAAGCTGATTTGTGATCTTTCGAGAATAGTATTCCATTCTCAATATTCATTTGTTCTCCCGAATGTTTTGTTTCTAGCTCCTTAAAGAAATTACTACTAACGTATAGCGGATCGTTTAAAATATATTTTTTGATAAAACTACCACTTGGCGATAGCATATTTCGATAAACGGATTGAATAGAATTCGAAATTGTATCTTTTCTTAGCTTATCTTCAATTTGATTGTAGTAAGATGAGTCGATTAGATAAGGGAAGTTATTATAATAATAATTGTAAATATCTTCTTCAATGTTGTCTTTCTGAATCGTCAATTTATCTAAGTGACCCTTCGTGTTGTTTGTAATTGAATCTTTCGCTTCATTCAATAATTTTAAAATGGAATCCTCACTGTCTTCGTTATTTATCTCAACTAAAAAAAACACTTTGTTATTAATGTTTTTACTGTTAATGAGTTGATTCAAACTTTCAAAATTGTTGTTTTTTGGAAGGATAGAATAGATGCTTTGATCGATGTTTAACTTGAAAATACCTAAAGTTAAAATACTGCAAAACGCAAGGAGTATAACGAGAAAAAGCGTTCGGTTTTTTGCTCCGTAATTTATAAATTGGACTATTTTTTCGCTCATTTTAAAAATATCATAGAAATGACGTGCAAATCTACGGATAATTGTTTAATTTTGCGCCTGTTTTACACGGATAATATGGAAAATCTTAATTTGGATCTCTTAGAGACCTATGTATTTGAAAAAAGTAACTTGTTAGTAGAAAGCAAGACTTATGATACTTTAATGAATTCTTTTAGCTTTTTAGAAAGTTTCTCGAAGGATAAAATTATATATGGAATCAATACTGGATTTGGACCTATGGCTCAAATCAGAATTGAACCTGAAAACTTACATGACTTACAGTACAATTTGATTAGAAGTCATTCTACGGGGGTCGGAAATCCTCTGCCTCCTTTATATGCCAGGAGTGTTGTTTTGGCTCGGTTAAATAATTTTTTACAAGCAAATTCTGGTATTAGTTCTGGTGTTGTTAAGCAGTTAGAATTATTTATCAATAATGACATCGCTCCAGAAATTCCAGAACACGGAAGCGTAGGAGCAAGTGGAGATTTGGTTCAGTTGGCTCATTTAGGGTTAAACCTAATTGGAGAAGGAAATGTTTTTTACAAAGGAGAAAAGAGAAAAACAGAAGCGGTTTTTAATGAATTAAATATAGCTCCATTAAAACTTAAACTTAGAGACGGTTTAGGAATCATGAACGGAACTTCTTGTATGACAGGAATTGCCGCTGTGAATTTAATTTATGCCAAACGATTATTAAATCTGTCGATAGCTGCCTCGTCTATTTTAAATGAAATAAACGATGCTTACGATGATTCTTTTTCTAAGGAATTAAATGCCGTTAAAAAACACAAAGGACAAGAAGATGTAGCTAAAAAAATGCGATCGTTCTTGTCAGATAGTAAAATGATAAGAAAGCGTGAAGAATTGTTTAATGATGACAAAGCACTTTCTACGACTAAATTTAAAGAAAAAATTCAAGAGTATTATTCTTTGAGGTGTGTGCCTCAAATTTTAGGTCCTGTTGCAGATACGTTGACTTTTGCTCAACAAATTATAGAAGATGAATTAAATTCGACAAGTGATAATCCTATTGTAAGTCCTGAAAACGACAATGTATTTCATGGAGGTAATTTCCACGGAGATTATATTTCTTTAGAAATGGATAAAGTCAAATTGGTTATTACTAAATTGACAATGTTAATGGAACGTCAATTCAATTATTTATTGAACGATAAGTTAAACGATAAGTTTCCTCCATTTTTAAATGCTGCAAAATTAGGATTTAACTTTGGTTATCAAGGATTACAATTTACGGCTACTTCTACAACATCCGAAAATCAAGCATTATCATCATCGGTTTACATTCATAGTATTCCTAACAATAACGATAATCAAGATATTGTAAGTATGGGAACCAACAGTGCATTAATGACCAAAACGGTAATTGAAAACGGTTTTCAAGTTATGGCAATTCACATCATGGGAATTTGCCAGGCGATAGATTTATTATCAGAAAAAGATAAAAAGAACATCTCTTCAAAAGGAAAAGAAATTTATAATTTGATTCGAACTAAAGTTAAATTTACGGTAGAAGATCGAATTATGTCAGAAGAAATAGAAAGTATTGTAACATTGTTAAAAGAAACGAAATTAGCATTATGAAAACAGCATTGGTAACAGGTGGGTCGAGAGGTCTTGGAAAAGCAATTGTATTGCAATTGGTAAAAGATCATGGGTTTAATGTTTTAATCAATTTTACAGCTAACGAAAAAGCAGCAAAAGAAACATTGGCAGAAGTTGAAGCTTTGGGAGGAACTGGAGAAACAATTCAATTCAATGTAGAAAACAAACAACAAGTTGGCGATGCGATGACGACTTGGGAAAAAGAAAACCCAAAAGAATATATTAGTTTAGTAGTCAATAACGCAGGAATAACTAGAGATGGTTTATTTATGTGGATGGAAGAAAAAGATTGGGACGATGTAATCAATGTATCTGCCAAAGGTTTTTTCAATGTGACGCAACGTTTGATTAGTAAAATGCTAAGAAAACGAGCAGGAAAAGTTGTCAATGTAGCTTCTCTTTCTGGAATGAAAGGAGTTCCTGGGCAAACTAATTATTCGGCAGCAAAAGGAGCAATGATTGCTGCAACAAAAGCGTTAGCGCAAGAAGTTGGTAAAAGAGGAATTACGGTGAATGCTGTTGCTCCAGGTTTTATCCATAGCGATATGACGAGCGATTTGAACGAAGATGAATTAAAAAAAATGGTTCCTTTAAATCGTTTTGGACAAGCAGAAGAAGTAGCTCACTTGGTTAGCTTTTTAGCGTCAGACAAAGCAAACTATATTACAGGAGAAGTCATTAATATTAACGGAGGTATTTATTCATAAATTATGGAAAATAGAGTAGTTATAACAGGTATGGGGATTTATTCTTGTATCGGAGAAACATTAGAAGAGGTAACACAATCGCTAAAAGACGGTAAAAGTGGAATCGTATATGATGAAACGCGTAAAGAATTAGGATATCAATCTCCATTGACTGGAATGGTAAAAGAACCGAACTTAAAGCCTTTCTTAACAAGAAGACAACGTGTAGGAATGCATCAACCAGCACAATATGCTTACGTTTCTACGCGTCAAGCATTGGAAATGGCAGGTTTGGATATTGAGTTTTTAGAAAAAAATGAAACAGGTATTATATTCGGAAACGATAGTACTGCTGGTGCTGTAATTGAAACGGTTGACAAGATTAGAGCAAAAAAAGACACTTCTTTAGTGGGAAGTGGAGCAATTTTTCAAAATATGAATTGTACGGTAAACATGAATTTATCGACAATCTTTAAACTAAAAGGAATCAACTTTACCATAAGTGCAGCTTGTGCTTCTGGTTCTCATTCTATAGGAATGGGATATTTATTGATTAAACAAGGCTTACAAGAACGTGTCGTTTGCGGTGGTGCTCAAGAAATCAATGAATTTGCAATGGGAAGTTTCGATGCTTTAGGTGCTTTTTCGAGTAAAGTAGATACTCCCGAATTGGCTTGTTCTCCTTTTGATAAAGACAGAGATGGTTTAGTTCCAAGTGGAGGAGCTGCGACGCTAATATTAGAAAGTTTGGAGTCAGCATTGGCGAGAGGAGCTAATATTATTGCTGAAGTTTGTGGTTATGGATTTTCATCAAATGGAGATCACATTTCTAATCCAAATTTAGACGGGCAAGTGCGTTCGCTAAACATGGTGCTGAAACAAGCGGGAATGAAAGCAAGTGATATTGATTATGTAAATGCGCATGCAACTTCAACTCCAGTAGGAGATCGTTTCGAAGCGCAAGCTATTAAAGAAGTTTTGGGAAGCGAAGTTCCAGTAAGTTCTACTAAGTCTATGACAGGTCACGAATGTTGGATGGCAGGAGCAAGTGAAATTGTTTATTCGTTGTTGATGATGCAAAATGATTTTGTAGCCCCAACTATTAATTTCAAAAATCCAGATGAAGCGTCGGCAGAAATTAATGTTATAGCAGAAACAAAAGAACACAAAATAGATACATTCTTGTCTAATTCTTTCGGCTTTGGAGGAACAAATTCTTCGTTGATTATAAAAAAGTTTGTGAAGTAAGTTTTTGATGAAGAGCATTTTATTTGCTCTATTTTAGAGAAGAAAAGGAAGACAAATCCGTCTTAATACGGTGAGTTTAAGCTAGGAATAATCCAAAAATAATTTAGCTCATTTTTATCGCACTTTCAATAAAAAGAATCACTGTTTTGAATGATATTTATCATAAAATAATTAGGTCTTAATGTGTAATTTTACTGTACATTATTAACCGAAATATTATGAAAATACACATAGAAGATAGTAGCACAACAGCAGAGATAAAAGAAAAATTCTCAACATTTTATCCTTTTTTAAAATTAGAATTTTATACCAAAGCGCATAAGGATAATGAAGGGTCAAAAAGAGAAGATTTGATTGCTGGAATAAAAGAAATAAAAGATATTCGAACAGTGCACAATGAGGGAGATTTTATAATTACACCTTCAAGTACTGTGACTGAAGTTGAACAAGGTTTCGAAACTTTGTTTGGTGTTCATGTTCAAGTTTTTAGAAAAAGTGGTCGTTTGTGGCTAGAAACAACAGCAACAGATAGTTGGTCACTGAAAGAACAAAATGAAGTAGGAATGGATATGGAGTCTTAGATTTTGGCGTATGTCAATTATTGATAGTATGACTTTGAGTCATGCTATCAATAATATTTTGATACTCGGTTTTTTTAAATTAAAGTATTTTGAACCTTTTGATTCGCATCTTGTATAAGCGATAAATAAATCAAAAAATATGAAAGTCAAAAACTTATTCTTAATTGTTGTATTAACTGTTTTTTCAAAAATAGACGCTCAAACCAAATGGATTTTTCACAAAAGCCATAGTGGAGCAAATACAACGATGTTTGCCGATACTAAAAACAATTTTGGACCTGGAATGCTTCGAATTGATCCAAGGCTAGAAAAACCTATTTCTCCAATTCAATTGCAGTACAAAGTCAAAAATGGAGTCAAGTATCCAATGATTAAGCTAGATTCTGCTTCAAAAATAATTAGATACATAGACGTCAATGACTCTCTTATTGGTTGTGATCGGAATTATACCGAATACTTAACAGAAGGGTATGTGTTTTTTGATTTGAATACAAATAAATATTGTCTTTATAAAAAAGCTGAACACAATGAGTTTGTATTTGTAATCAACCCTAAAAAGTTAGACAAGTGGACGAAAGCTACAGAATATAGAGTGGTCTCAGATTACATTTATTCTGGTCGATATACAAAAATAAAAATAGATTACCTCTTTAAATTTATAAAGCCGAATATCAATTCTGTTGAAGAAGAGATTGCTCCATCAGTTTTAAAAACGAAGAAAAAACCGTTGAAAAAGAAAACAAATAAACCTTTACGCATAGAAAATAATAAACGAGATTCTGTTCAACAAAAACAGAATATTATACTTCCTGTAGTTTCAATTCCTAAGGTGGGAAAATCGCTTTCTATTCCTTACCGTAAAACTCCTTTGTATATTTTTGGTTTTATAGTATTACTTGCTTTTTCTTTGGGGATGATTACGCTTTCACGCTTTAAATCTTTAAAATAAAGTGAAAGATTTTCTTTGGAAATATACGCTTGTTTTTGTGGTCTTTTTTATTGTTACGTTTGAATTTGAATATAGCGTAATTCCTAATTTGTATCAACTGCTAAATCCTTTTTTTGAAAATTTAGTTTATTGGTCTGGAACGTTATTGTTTGATTTAAAAGTTGATTTTAATCCCGTTATTTCTTCCGATTCTATTGGGTTGTATGTTCACACTTTTAATTTAATTATAATAAGTGTTTTACTTGCTTTTATTTGGGCTATGTTATTCAAAACGAGTATAAAAAATATACGGCAATTAACATTGAAAATAATAACGTATTATCTTTCCTTGCAAATGTTATTGTATGGGTTGAATAAGGTTTTTAAGCTACAGTTTTACAAACCAGCTTCCAATCTTTTGTTTACCAATTTAGGCGATTTAACTCCCGATATTTTATATTGGAGTACAATTGGAAGTTCTTGGTCTTACTCTTTTTTTCTTGGTCTTACAGAAGTCATTGTGGCTTGCTTTTTATTGTTTAAAAAAACGAGATTACTTGGGGTTCTAGTAGGAATTGTAGTGATGGTAAATGTTGTGTTAATCAATTTTTCTTATGATATATCGGTTAAATTGTATGCTGCTTTTTTACTTTCTTTATTCTTAGTTCTAATAGTTCCTTACCTGAATTATTTGTATGCTTCTTTGGTACTTCAAAAACCGATTGCTTTGAATTTAGAAAATGAAAAGGTTTTTGGTTTTATTCCAAATAATTACAAAGCAGGAATTAAAGTTATTGTCATATTTCTTTTTTTAATGGAAGGATTGTACCCTTCTTATAAAGCGAATATCTATAATGGAGATAAATCTAAGCAAAGAATTTTTACAGGAGCTTATAAAGTTGTTGATGCGATAAATAAATCTTCTGACTATAATTGGAAACAAGTTTTTATTCATAAAGATGGATACTTTATAAGTAAAAGCGAAGATGATAAAATGCAAGATTATCAATTGGAAGTAGATACGGTAAATCAGATTTTAAGCATCGTTCGCTACGATTTAAATAAAAAATATACTTTAAATTACGAATTAAAAAACAATAAGTTACACCATGTTTTTGGCGTAATCGGAAAGTCAAATATCGATTTTTACCTCCATCAAATAGATGAAAAAACAATCCCATTATTGAATGCTAGTTTTCATTGGACTACAAATCATTTGTCTCAATCAAAAACGAAATCAAATTCCCCTTTGGTGGAAGAATAAATACTAAAAGAACATCAAAATAAGTTGAATATATTTTTCCTTTTTTCATCATTTATCTTTTACAACGATAGTATTGAGATAAAGAAAAATTCAAAAAGTCGTAAAGCTATTTGGTTTGAGTATCTATTCATTTCTTAAGAATTCAAAATTTATTCTAGTAAGTTCATGACAGATAAAGTCCAACCTAAAATGAAATCAAATTTCCCCCTTGGCGGATAGCTTGTCCCGTTTTTTTACGGGAGGGATAAAGGGGGATTGACAAACGAAACGCCGAACGAAACAGGAAATACTCATCTAACAAAATTTATCTCCGCAAGAAGGATAGTAGCAATTGTTTGAACTCCTTTTTTTCTTAAAAAAAAAGAGTGAGTGCGGATAGCCTGACCCCATTCCGTTTTTCAGGAATGGGGACTTGCCCAAAAAAAAACAGACAATTATCTTTCTTTACTTTTCTCATTATTCAGCTGATATTTTAGTTTACTCAGATTAAAAATAGTTACCTTTTCATTTTTTCGACATTAAAGGGAAAAACAATGTAGAAATGACGGATTTAGAAATTATAAATAACATAAAAAAAGGGAATCGAGAGAAACCGATGCGACTTCTGTATAAGGAGTTTGCTAAAATAAAAGTATTGATTCTTAAAAGTGGAGGGACAAACGAAATTGCTCAAGAAATTTTTAATGATAGTTTAATTCTACTCATCGAAAAAATAGAACAGCCGAGTTTTAAACTTACGTCCAAACTTACGACTTACCTCTATGGAATTAATCGTTTTTTGTGGAAAAATCAATTGCGTAAGGAAAATAAAAAGCAAGAATTGGAATGGAGTGATACCTTAATTCTGAATGAAGAGGATTTGGGGTACGATTTTGATAAAGAAGAACAACTAAATAAATTGGAAGCGTTATTGGAAAAAATAACAGAAAAATGTAAAACGATAATAAAGCTATTTTATTTCGAAAAACAATCGATGAAACAGATTGCCGAACGACTCAATTTTTCGAGTGTGAATTCTGCCAAGACACAAAAATATAAGTGCTTGGAGCGTGTAAGTAAATTAGCTAAATCGACAAACTTTTAATCTGTTACCAACATGAGAAACGAACTAAAAAATATAGAAAAAATAGAGCTTTACATTACCAATCAATTGTCGGAAAAGGATCGGTTGGATTTTGAACAAGAATTGGCTAAAAGTCCAGTTTTGGTAGAGCAAGTAGCGTCACATAAATTGTTGTTGCAAGCCATAAGGAGAAAGCACTTGAGAAGTGAAATTGTAGCCCTTGGAAGTGGTGCTTCTTTCGCAAAGTGGAAACTTTGGGGATTGGGAGGAGCTTTTTTAATAGTTGTACTTTTTGCTTTTCTGTTTAAGAAGAATAAGTCTTACGAAGTAGTGAAAGTAAATAATGACCAAATAGAACTTGTAGAAAATAAAAAACAAACTTTGTCGCTAGTAAAAACGGACAGCGCTGAAACTGTTGAGGTGCTTGTAGAAAAAGATAGCTTGGGAAATAAGCAAGAGCAGAAGCGTAAAGAAACAGGTTACAAAAGTAAGCCGATTGCCTATAAAGAAGATACCGAATGTGGTGGTTTGAAAACATTTGTAGCACCAGATATTCAACATTTTGAGGTTGATGCTAAGAAGGGAAAAACAATAGAAGGCAAACAAGGGACACTTGTGATTATTCCAAGTGATGCTTTTTTGGATAGTATGAACCAAAAGGTAGTTGGTGCTGTAGATTTTGAATTGGTAGAGGCATTGACGTTAGAAGATATGGTGTTGTACAATTTGACAACTACATCTAACGGAAAATTGTTGGAGACTGGAGGAATGTTTTATATGAATGCCACGCAAAATGGAATGCCATTAAAAATTAACCCAAATAGACCAATATACACCGAAACACCAACCGAAACAAAGAAGAAAGGAATGTTGGCTTTTGATAGCGAAATAGACAGTGCGGGAAACATAAATTGGACAAATCCTAAGCCACTGGTAAATTACTTGACTAAAATTGATTTGGATTTACTCGATTTCTTGCCCAATGGTTTTGCGAACGGTGTTGAAGGTGCTTTGCCTTATAAAAACTACAAAAAATCGACACCAGAATTAGTGGATAGTTTGTATTATTCTTTGGGGGAAAGTACAGGAATTCAGGAAATGCCAACAAGTAATTACATACCAAAAAGAAAGTTTGGAGTGTCATGGAGGGACAAGTTTATAGGGCTTAGAATGAAGAAGAAAATTAAAGAAGATACTAATGTCTCTTCTCTCATTAATAAAACAGAGAATTCGATGAAACTATGCGGAATAAACCCACTCTCGATAAAAACAATAAAGACTTCCAAATTTGAACAAACCTACTTAGCAACAAAGGAAATGGAAGAGCGTATTGGTCAATTGCATCAGTTGAATAATGGAGATAGTTTATTGCAAATTTACATTGAGAATTTAGGTCATAATTTGTTTGTTGCAGATTCGATTGTAATGGAGGCATTGAGCGGAAAAGGGAAAGAAATTTTCAATGCTTTTTACCAACAAAAATTAACCGATTTGAAAAATGTGGATAATATTTATCAAAATCAACTATCAAATTATTATAATAAAAAGAAAAAACAATACGCTAAAGACCTTAATCGATTAAAAGGGAAATTGGCACAAAAAAGTCAAGAGGAATTAGAGGCGTTACAGCGTAAAATTTCTCAAAACACCAAAGAATATTTAAAAGCAAGTCAACCTAAAAAATCGCCTAAGCAAATTCTTAAAAGTTCTTTGGGAAGTATGGGGCAATCAATACCTAGAAGTTCTGTAGTAGCAACAAACAGCTATCCTGCTCGATGGTCTTCTTTTGGTTGGAAAAACATTGATGCTTACCTGCACTTACTAAGCAAAGGAGCTGAAACAGTAATTATTACAAGTAGTAAGAAAGCAGAATTTAACCGAGTTTTTCAATATTTGAATACAATTAAAACGCTAACTCCTTTGTTGATTACTGAGAACACAAGTCTTGCTAAATTTCCTAAAAGAGGAAGTAAAGAAGCAAAACAAATGCAAAGTACTTATTGTTTTAACATCGCAAAAGAAGACGGTAAATACTATTGGGTAAAACAAAATTTTAACCCTTACCAACAATCGAATTTGACCCTAACAGCAACAGAAATGCCTTTACAGAAAATAAGAGAAGCATTACGAATTGCAGGAAAAGAAGGAAGCGAAGCATTAAACTTTTTTGAGAAAAACATAAAAGCTACCATAAAGTACAAAAAAGAGCAAGCTAAGCGAATGAAACAAGCAAAAATAGATGTCGAAAAAAGAGCCGAACTGTTAAGGATTTACAAAGTAAAACAAGCAAAACTAAAGTTAGAAATAGAACGTAAAAAGCAACTTAGAATGGCGGAGAAACGATTTATAACTAAGTTGAGAAACATTGCTTTTCCTTGTGAAAATGAAGAGGTTGTTGATATAGTAGTACAGAAGACGACAAAGGTTAAATTTCCAGGAGGTCCAAAGGCTTTATTGTTATATCTGAAGAATAATACTAACTATCCAAAAGAAGCTGAAAAACAAAATATATCTGGGAAGATTTATGTTCAAGTTACTATTAATGAAGTTGGGGAAATTATTAATCCTATCATTTTAAAATCGATTCACCCATTGTTAGATAAAGAGGCATTACGAGTTATTAGGGAAATGCCTAACTGGATTCCTGCTAAAGCTAAGGGTGTTAATATTAGTGTGGTTAAAACCATTCCTATTGGTTTTCATATAAACTAAAAAACGAAATTAAGTTCCCCCTTGGCGGATAGCTTGTCCCGTTTTTTTACGGGAGGGATAAAGGGGAATTGACAAACGAAACGCCGAACGAAACAGGAAATACTCATCTAACAAAATTTATCTCCGCAAGAAGGATAGAAGCAATTGTTTGAACTCCTTTTTTATTTCAAAAAAAGAGTGAGTGCGGATAGCCTGACCACATTC
>WFNC01000232.1 GCA_015488785.1 Flavobacteriales bacterium
AAGTTCAAGCTTGCATTGGAGATGAAATTCAAATCCAAGCTTTTGGAGCGCTAACTTATCAATGGAGTAATGGAGATAATACTGATGTTATGACTTATACCGCTATAGGAAATGAAACGATAACTGTTGTTGGGTCGAATGGTCAATGTACAGACTCAAAACAAATTGTAATTATTATAAAACCTTCACCTACAGCAAATGTTTCAGCAAATACGACAAGTATTAATACCGGAGACTCTATATTTTTTAGTAGTAATGGATCTGTAGCATCAACTACAACATGGGCTTTTGGAGATGGGGTTTCATCTTTAGAAACAGAACCTTACCACAATTTTGATTTTCCTGGAGCTTATATGGTTATTTTAACCACCGAAATGGGAGGGTGTGAAGCTCAAGATTCTGTTTTGGTTTATGTAGGAACAGTCAGTGTACACGAAAATACAAGTAACAATGTGCTTGTTTATCCTAATCCAGCCAAAGATTTTGTAAATGTTGATGTAACTTATAATTCAAAAATCGAAATTTATAATGCGAATGGGAAATTGGTTAGCATAAAAGTATTGAGCAAAGGAACTAACAATATCAGGATTGATAATTTATCGAAAGGTGTATATATTGCAATAATCAAAAGTGATCAACACATGGCAAAACAGTTTAGACTGATGATTCAGTAAGTAAAATCTATTGAAAATCACTCGAAATCAGCAGTGTCGCTGTTTTAGTAGCTTTTTAGGTTTTTTCAGTGAGCCCTAAATACCTCAAAACAAATAGCTTTTACGTAAAACTATTTGTTTTGAGTACTACTAATATTTATTTAAAATAATTCAATTCCTGTAAAATTGGATGGTGAAATTGCTTTCAATTCTTCTTTTATAGAATCGTTAACAGCTAAATCGTCGATAAAATTAGCCATAGATTCAGCGTTAATTTTTGAGTTTGTTCTTGTCAAAGCCTTCAAAGCTTCATAAGGATTAGGATAGTTTTCTCTCCTTAGAATCGTTTGAATAGCCTCCGCTACAACAGCCCAATTATTTTCTAAGTCGAGCGCAATTTTCTGTTCGTTAAGAAGCAGTTTGTTTAATCCTTTATTTAATGATGTTAAAGCCAAAATAGAATGTCCAATTGGAACACCTATATTTCTAATTACTGTGCTGTCAGTTAAATCTCTTTGTAGTCTAGAAATAGGAAGTTTAGCCGATAAATGCTCAAATAATGCGTTAGCCAATCCTAAATTTCCTTCTGAGTTTTCAAAATCAATAGGGTTTACTTTATGTGGCATAGCAGAAGATCCTACTTCTCCTTTTTTTATTTTTTGTTTAAAATAATCCATCGAAATATAAGTCCAAAAATCCCTATCCAAATCAATGAGAATTGTATTTATTCTTTTCAAGCAATCAAACAAGGATGCTAAATTGTCATAATGCTCTATTTGAGTTGTTGTTTGTGAACGGTCAATTTCTAGTTTGTTTTTCAATAAGTTATTAGCAAATTCTACCCAATTAATTTCGGGGTAAGCTACAAAATGAGCATTGAAATTTCCTGTAGCTCCACCAAATTTAGCAGAAAAAGGAATGCTCAATAATTGTTTTTTTTGAATGTTTAAACGCTCCACAAAAACATAAATTTCTTTACCTAATTTAGTCGGAGAAGCTGGTTGTCCATGTGTTCTTGCAAGAAGTGAAATATTTTTCCATTCTTCAGCTCGAGCGAGTAAAAGAGCGATACTTTCATCAAGTAATGGAATGTAAACCTCCAAAATTGCATCTTTCAACGATTTTGGGACAGCAGTATTGTTTATATCTTGAGAAGTTAATCCAAAATGAATAAACTCTTTACTGTGCTCAAGGTTTAATAAATCAAATTTTTCTTTTAAAAAATATTCTACAGCTTTTACATCGTGATTTGTGGTTTTTTCAATTTCTTTAATTCTCAAAGCATCTTCAGTCGAGAAGTTTTCAAAAACAGATCTAATAGCTGAAAAGTTTGAATGCTCAAATTCTGAAAGTTGTGGTAGAGGCAATTCGCATAAAGCAATAAAATACTCAATTTCAACAAATACACGGTATTTTATCAGTGCAAATTCAGAAAAGTAATTTCCCAAATCTTTAGTAACTCTTCTATATCTCCCGTCAATAGGGCTAATTGCAGTTAATGTTGTTAATTCCATAGTCTGTTTTGTCTTAAAATTGATTAGTTTTGTACGAAAATACGAAGAACAAATTAAATATTCTTATGTTGTTTATTATTAATCATTTATTTTAGCATTCGAATATAGGGGAACGTTATTTTCTCTTTTATTAATATGTTTTTATGAAAACAAGGTAATTATGATAATCAGTGATTTAATATTAGGTTATAAGAGCTATGGGAAAGCAATTCATTTTATTGGAAAGTATAAATTGTATTATTATTTTCTGTTGCCTATCTTTCTTTTTGTTGGAATCTATTATTTAGGCATTTCTTTGGAGGAGTGGAAAGTAGATGCTTCTCAAACCAACTCTGATGATGGTTTTTGGTTGAAAATATGGTATGCTATAATTTATGGGTTTTATACCGTAATGGCGTATTTGGTTTTTAAATTTATGCGCTACATTTTAATTATTGCCCTTTCCCCTGTTTTATCTATTGTGTCAGAAAGAGTTGAGAAAATTCTTACAGGAAATACCTATAAGTTTAATTTAAAACAGCTAATAAAAGATATAAAAAGAACAATAAGTTTATCTATTCGTAATTTGATGTGGGAATTTGGTATTATTTATTCGTTATATCTAATTGTATCTCTTCTCTCTTGGGTTTTTTCAATCTCTTCAGATATTGAATATTATATCGATACGACAATAGCAATGTTTGTTGGTTTTTATTACTATGGATTTTCCTTTATCGATTATATGAATGAGCGAAGAAGGTTAACGATAGCAGAAAGTGTTGTTTTCGTTAAAAAGCACAAAGCATTTGCATTTGCATTAGGTTCAGTTTTTACTGTATTGTTTCATTATTCCAATCGTTATTTTTCAAGTGCAAAAGATGATTTATCTTCTAATGCCTTTTTATTCGTTGTTATTTTTTTATCTATTATTATGTCTATGATCCCTATTGTAACTATTGTAGCTGCAACATTAGGTGTCCACGAATTGGTAGATTTAAAAGAGAATCAACGCGTAAATAATCTTTCTTCTGAAGAAGCTAAAATTAAAAAAGCTGAGTAGTTATCAACAAAGTTGTAGAAGAGTTAAGCCTATTTCATAGATTTCTTTATATTTGTTTGTAAATAAATTTTTGTGAATGGGAATTAGCAAGTGTTTATTGAAAAAAAAATTATTTTATGAAAACATTATTATTATTAGTAACAGTCACACTATTATCAGTGAATACTTTTGCTGAAGGGTATATAGCGAGTGATGATACTTCAAAAAACCTGGTGCAAAAAGTTAAACTTCAATTTAAAGTTGCTGAAGGTACAACTCAATTTTACGCTTATAATTATAGAGGAGCGCTCAATACTTTTAGAGAAGTTTTAGCGATAGATGAGCAGAATGCAGGAGCGAATTTTGGTATTGCACAATGTCAGTATGCTCTTGGAAAAATGAAATTAGCGAAAGAGTACGCAGACAAAGCTTATGCTTCAGATGCAAATGTTGATAAAAGCGTACTTTTGTTATTAGGGAATATAGAGCACCGTTTGTCAAACTTAGATAAAGCAATCGGTTATTTTGAAGGATATAAAACTTCTTTAAAAGGAAACGAAAAAAGAATAGCGGAATCAGAAGTAGATTTATTTATAGCTCAATGTAATTATGCAAAACAAGAAATGAAATCACCTAAAGATGTTGTTGTTAAAAATCTTGGAGACAAAATTAATTCATCAACTCCCGAATTTGCACCTTGTATTTCTCCAGATGGTAAAACATTGTTATTTACATCAAGAAGATCAGACACAAAAGGAGGACAAGTAGATAAGAATTTTGATTTCCAATACTATACAGACGTTTATGCTTCTGAACTCGATTCCGTTACCGGAGAATGGTCTAAAGGTAAAAATGTTGGAGGGAAGATAAATACAGAATTTCATGATGGAGCTCTTGGTTTTACGCCTAATGGAAGTATGCTTATTTATCGAAATATAATGAAAGTAACGGGTAGTGGCGATATTTATGTTTCTAAGAAAAGTAAATCAGGACGTTGGGGAAATCCAAAGCCATTATTAGAAAAGGAAGATAAAAAAATTAGTAAAAAAATTAACTCGAGTTATTTCGAATCTTCTGCTAGCATGACAGCTGATGGTAAAGCAATTTATTTTGTTTCGGAACGTCCAGGAGGTTTAGGCCGTGCTGATATTTATGAAGTTCTTAAGACTGGATCTGGTTGGGGAGAACCTAGAAACATTGGTCCAATGATTAATACAGGAAATGATGAAAAATGTGTTTTTATTTCCCTTGATGGATCAAAACTTTATTTTTCATCTAATGGGTATAAAAATAGTTTAGGAAGTTATGATATTTATATGTCTCAAAAAACCGAAGAAGGAACATGGAGTGAAGCAGTAAATTTGGGTTATCCAATCAACACTGTAAAAGAAGAGAAAACAGTTTCAGTTAGTCCTGATGGTAATACCTTATATATAAGCGCTTATTATGATAAAGATAACTTGGGAAGCGCAGATATATTTACTATAGATATTTCGAAGCTTAAATAATACATTAAGTGTACTTTAAAAGGCGATTCATTTTTTGAATCGCCTTTTTCTATTTTAGGCTTTTGCTAATTTTTTTCACATAGTTTTAATGCATTTTAAGTAATTCTATATTTTGGTTGGTAAGAAGAAAATAATTTATAATTCAATCTATTTTGATGGTTAAGAGCTAAGCATATTGTTTTGAGTAGATTATCGTAAAAAAACAAGCTATAAAGTAGGAATTACGAAAAAATAAATTATCTTTGCAGACCCTAAACATGTTTTAGGATTAAAAATCAATTAGAAAGAGAAAGAAATTATGCCAACTATTCAACAGTTAATTAGAAAGGGTAGAACTACTAAAACTCAGGTGAGTAAGTCAGCTGCGTTGGGTTCATGTCCTCAAAGAAGAGGAGTATGTGTGAGAGTTTACACAACAACACCTAAAAAACCAAATTCAGCAATGAGAAAAGTTGCTAGGGTAAGGTTGACCAATGGTAAAGAGGTAAATGCTTATATCGGAGGTGAAGGACATAACTTACAAGAACATAGTATTGTTTTAGTAAGAGGTGGAAGAGTAAAAGATTTACCAGGTGTTAAATATCATATCGTTCGTGGAGCGTTAGATACAGCGGGTGTTGAAGGACGTACTCAGAGAAGATCTAAGTATGGTACTAAGAGACCAAAGAAATAAAATATAAAAAAAGTAAAGACAATAAGTCATGAGAAGAAGAAAGGCGAAGCAGCATATAATCTTACCAGATCCAAAGTTTAACGACATTCAGGTAACGAAATTTGTAAATAATTTAATGTTAGACGGAAAGAAAAGTGTAGCATTTAAAATTTTTTACGATACTATCGAAGTTTTAGATAGTCGTACTGAGGATAATGGAGGGTTAGAAATGTGGAAAAAAGCTTTAGTAAACATCACACCAGGTGTTGAAGTAAAGAGTAGAAGAGTAGGTGGGGCAACTTATCAAATACCTTCTCCTGTAAGAGAATCTAGAAAGCATTCATTGGCAATGAAGTGGTTAATCAGCTTTGCTAGAAAAAGAAATGAGAAATCGATGAGTCAGAAATTGGCATCAGAGATATTTGCAGCAGCGAAAGAAGAAGGTGCAGCATACAAAAAGAAAGAAGATATGCATAGAATGGCAGAGGCTAATAAAGCATTTTCTCATTTTAGATTTTAATTAGATTTTTATAAAAGTATATTAAGTAAAGCAAGATGGCTAAAAGAGATTTAAAGTACACGAGAAACATTGGGATTATGGCTCACGTTGATGCTGGTAAAACAACAACAACAGAGCGTATCTTATATTACACAGGTGTTTCTCATAAGATTGGAGAGGTTCATGATGGAGCTGCTACAATGGATTGGATGGAGCAAGAGCAAGAAAGAGGTATTACAATTACTTCTGCTGCTACAACTGTATTTTGGGAATATAAAAATGAAGAATATAAAGTAAATATTATTGATACTCCAGGTCACGTTGATTTCACCGTAGAGGTAGAGCGTTCATTACGTGTTCTTGATGGAGCAGTAGCTTTATTCTGTGCTTCAAGTGGTGTTGAGCCTCAATCTGAGACAGTTTGGAGACAAGCTGATAAGTACAATGTTCCAAGAATCGGTTTTGTAAACAAAATGGATAGAATTGGAGCTGATTTCTTTGGTACGCTTAAACAAATTAGAGAAAGATTAGGGGCTAATCCTATTCCTTTAACGATTCCAATTGGAGCAGAAGATGATTTCGTTGGGTTAGTTGATCTAATTAAAATGAAAGCTTTTGTTTGGGATGGAGATGACAATGGTATGTCTTTCGAAGTTACAGATATTCCAGCTGATTTAGTTGAAGAAGCAAATGAATGGAGAAATGTTTTGATTGAAGCAGTTGCAGAAAGTGATGATGCTTTAATGGAGAAATTCTTTGAAGATGCAAATTCAATTACTGAGCCAGAAATAATGAATGCAATTAGAATTGCAACATTAAACATGTCTATCAATCCAATCATTTGTGGTTCTGCTTTTAAAAATAAAGGAGTTCAAACATTATTAGATTACGTAATGGCTTTCTTACCATCTCCAGTAGATGTTGACGGTATCGAAGGTAAATCTGTTGATGGTGATGATGTATTAGTTAGAAAACCAGATACTAAAGAACCGATGTCTGCTTTAGCATTTAAAATTGCTACCGATCCTTTTGTAGGAAGACTTTGTTTCTTTAGAATGTATTCAGGGTTTTTAGATGCAGGTTCTTATGTTTTAAATACTAGAACAAATAAGAAAGAACGTATCTCTAGAATATTTCAAATGCACTCTAATAAACAAAATGCGTTAGATAGAATTGACGCTGGAGACATTGGAGCAGGTGTTGGTTTTAAAGATATTCGAACAGGTGATACGTTATGTGATGAAAAGCATCCAATTGTACTAGAATCAATGGATTTTCCAGATCCAGTAATTGGAATAGCTATCGAACCAAAAACGAAAGCAGATGTTGATAGATTAGGAGTTGGATTAAGTAAGTTAGGTGAAGAGGATCCAACATTCCAAATTAAAACTGATGAAGATTCTGGACAAACAATTATTTCAGGAATGGGAGAATTGCACTTAGAGGTTCTAATCGATCGTTTGAAAAGAGAATTTAAAGTTGAAGTTAACGAAGGTGCTCCTCAAGTAAGTTACAAGGAAGCAATTACTAGACCTGCTAATCATAGAGAAGTTTATAAGAAACAATCTGGTGGTCGTGGTAAATTTGCCGATATCGTTGTTGAAATCAAACCTCGTGAAGACGGAGAAGAAGGATTAGAATTCATCAATAAAGTAAAAGGAGGAAACGTTCCAAGAGAATTTGTTCCTAATGTTGAAAAAGGATTTAAAGAAGCCATGAAAAATGGTGTTCTTGCTGGATTTTCAATGGATAGTATGACTGTTACTCTTGTAGATGGTTCTTATCACGCAGTGGATTCAGATGGTTTATCTTTCGAAATTTGCGCTAAATTAGCTTATAAAAATGCAGCTCCAGCTTGTGGTGCAGTATTATTAGAGCCAATTATGAAGTTAGAAGTGGTGACACCTGAAGAAAATATGGGTGATATCGTTGGAGATTTGAATCGTAGAAGAGGTCAAATTGAAGGGATGGATGATAGAAACGGAGCTAAAATAGTTAATGCTTTAGTGCCACTTTCAGAAATGTTTGGGTATGTTACAGCATTAAGAACAATGTCATCAGGTAGAGCGACATCAACTATGGAGTTTTCTAAATATCAAGAATGTCCAAAGAATATCGCAACAGCAGTTATTGCAAAGTCGAAAGGAGAAGCTTAATAAAAACATTAAAGAACAAGACACATGAGTCAAAGAATTAGAATAAAATTAAAATCTTACGATTACAATTTAGTTGATAAATCAGCAGAGAAAATTGTTAAAACCGTTAAGT
>WFNC01000233.1 GCA_015488785.1 Flavobacteriales bacterium
CTTGTAAAGATTTCTTTTTCTCAAAATAAAGAAATTGATTCTTTGACCAATTTGATTGTCAATGCAAAGACAGATTCTGCAATTGTATCTAATTTACAGAAAAAGAGTAATGCCTATCGAAAAATTGATTCTATGAATTTGGCTTATGAAACATCTTTAGAGATGTTGAAAGTGGCTGAAAGAGAGGGGGTAGAGAACTGGATTGGTTGGAGTCAGCGTGAAATTGCTTATAATTTATATCGGTTAGATAGTGCGGAAAAAGCTATTTTAGGACTCGAGAATTATATTGGGACATTGTCAGAACAAGATACGGCAGTATTGGCTAATTCATATCGATATGTCGGTTTCTTCTATGTTTGGGAAGAGAATTATACGGAGGGGTTGAAGTATTTTTTTAAGGCACATCATTATTACGAACTGATGGGAAATGCACTTTGGATAACGAATAATATAGCTTCGGCTTACAGTAACCTGAATGATGAGAGGAATGCTACAAAGTATAATATGGACTACATTGAATTAGCAAAGAAAGATAGTAATTATAAGGCTTTGGCAAGTGGCTATTTGTCTCAAGGTTATTATTATTTAATGTTAATTGAGCACGAGAAATCCTACGAGTATTCCCAAAAAGCTAAAGATGTTTATTTAAACGTCTTAAAGACTCCTACTGCTTGGGGAATAGGAACTGTTTATGGGAATTTAGCTGATGTCTATATTTATTATTATAAGAATTATCCAGATAGTATTTTAATTGTGAATCCTTTGTTTTCTCAATTAGATGACATAAAAAAAGGGATGTTAGATACAGCAGAGTATTATATTGACAAATCTTACGCAATTGCTTTAGAAAATAAAGCTCCTGGTAAAAATTTATTTTATATATACTATGGATATGGAGACTTGTATTATTACCAAGGACGTATTAAACGTTCAGAAAAAGAATTTTTAAAATGTTATAACATTTCTATTGAAAATGAAGGAATGGTGTTTGATCGAAAAAAAGTTTCAGAGCAATTATATAAAGTATATAAGAAATTGAATGACAACAAGAATGCACTGAAGTATTATGAAGAGTTTATTATTTTAAGAGATAGTTTATTCAATCAAGACAAACAAAGAGACGTTGGTAAACAAGAGGCAAAATTTGAATTTGAAAAACAAAAAACAAAAGACGAAGCTCAACGAGCAAAAGCAAAAGCAATTGAAGACGCGAGAATAGAACAAGAAAAAGCCGTAGCAAAAGAGCAAGAGAAAAATCAAAAGATCATAACTTATTCGATTGCTTTAGGATTGTTATTAATTAGTTTGTTTACCGTGGTAATATTTAAGCGATTAAAAGTAGCTAAAGCTCAGCAAGTTTTGATTGAATCGCAAAAAGGAATAATCGAAAAAAACAGGAATCAAATGCTTGAAAGTATTGAGTATTCTAAAAACATACAACAACGAATTTTCTTATCACCAAAAGAACTAAAAACGTTGTTGCCAAATTCATTTCTGTATTTTAGACCTAAAGATGTTGTCAGTGGGGATTTTTATTGGGCGCATAAAAAAGGAAATAAAGTTTACTTTTCGGTTGCTGATTGTACAGGACACGGTGTTCCAGGAGCATTTATGACATTGATAAGTTTAAATTTAATAAATGCTATAATATTAGAGGAAGACGTAAATTCAACCGCTACGATTTTAGAGCGATTACATGTCAAACTTCAAGAGCGACTAACCTCTTCGGATGATGAAAAAATGAAACACGGTTTAGATGTCGCAATGTGTGCTTATGATTACGATACAGGAATTTTGGAATATTCGGGTTTACACAATCCTTTGTACATTATAGATAAAGAAAATGAATTGAGAGAAATAAAAGGCGATAATTTGTTTCTAGGGATATCAGAAAGCTTTCGTGTAACGAGTCATAAAATAAAATTAGAGAAAGGAAGCACTATTTATATGAGTACCGATGGATTTCCAGATCAAAAAGGAGGTGAAAAAGGAAAGAAATATTACTATTCTAGATTGAGAAATACTTTAAGAGTTGTCAATACAAAACCAATGGAAGAAAGACGTTTATTCTTAGACGAAAAATTTGAAGATTGGAAAGGAGACAAAGAACAAATAGATGACGTTTGTGTAATGGGAGTTCGTTTTTAACAATTGCATTAATTTTTTAACACATTTCTAGTCTAAAATTGTATATTTGGGGTTGTTTTGTTGGTGAGTGTGAACTTTCTAGCATGATTGGTGTATTACAAATATAAAACAGAAAACTATTTTTAGACAAAGCTTAATATTAATAATTTTATCATTCTTTTCTATTTTTACTTTCGGACAAGATTTTAAAAATGAAGCAGATAGGAAAAAACACGCCGACAAACTCTTTGATAAGGGAGAGTATGTTGAAGCTACGCCCCATATTTTACATTTCTTAAGTTTAAATCAAACCAGCCCTGAATACAATTTCAAGTATGGAGTTTGTTTAATGTACACCGATGGAGATAAAGAAAAAAGTCTTCGATATTTAAAGTTTTCAGCGAGTAAAAAAGGAGGAGGAGATAACAGAGTTTATTTTTTCTTAGGTAAATCATACCATCTTAATTATAATTTTAAAGCAGCTTTAAAAAATTATGAGCTATTTAAATCAGTTGGCGATGATGAACTAAAAAAATCGTTAGAAGTTGATTTGCATATTAAAATGTGTCAAAATGGAGTTAAATTACTTAAAAATTTGACAGAGCTTTTGGTTTATGAAAAAACGGGGTCTAGTTACAAGCGTTTTCAATATTCTTATGACTTGTCAGATATTGGAGGTAAAATATTAGTTTCTGCTGAATTTCAATCTAAATATGATAAAAAATTAGGATATAAATCGGTTGTTTATTTCCCTCCATTAAATCAAAATATAATATTTTATTCGAGTTATGGTAAAACTGGAAGTACAGGTTTAGACCTATATTCAAAAAAACGATTACCGACGGGAGGTTGGGGAGATGCTCAAAAATTACCAAGTTCAATCAATACGCCTTACGATGACGCTTATGGATTTTTACATTCTGATGGAAAAACTTTTTACTTTAGTTCTAAAGGCCATTCGAGTATGGGGGGGTATGATGTTTTTAAAGTAGATTATGACGTAGAAACAAATCAGTTTGGAACACCTGTAAATTTAGATTATAAAATTAATACACCTGATGATGATATCATGTATATCGTTGATCCCAATTATGAAAACGCTTATTTTTCTTCTTCAAGGGCTGCAAAAAAAGGCTATTTAGATGTTTATAAAGTTAAAGTTGAAACATTTCCTATTTTAAATGTAATTCTGGCGGGTAAATTTGAGAACAAAATTAATCCAGAAGATAATCAAGCGACAATTAAAGTTGAAAATTTACAAACGGGAGAAATAGAAGGTATTTATAATCCTGATAATTTGGGAGATTATGTATTGATTTTACCTCGAAGTGGAAAGTATAAATTGATAGTAGAAACGCCTAGTAGTGAGAAAATTCATTCGGGAAC
>WFNC01000234.1 GCA_015488785.1 Flavobacteriales bacterium
CCATTGATTTCTAATGCATTTAATAAAGCTGCCGAAGAGATAATTGCTGTTCCATGCTGATCATCGTGCATAATTGGAATATTCAATTCAGCTTTTAGCCGTTCTTCGATTTCAAATGCTTCTGGCGCTTTTAAATCTTCGAGGTTTATTCCTCCAAAAGTTGGAGATATAGCCTTTACGGTTTCTACAAATTTATCGACATCTGTTGCATCAACTTCAATATCGAAAACATCTAAATCGGCGTAAATTTTAAACAACAAACCTTTTCCTTCCATAACAGGCTTAGAGGCTTCGGGACCTATATTTCCCAATCCCAAAACAGCTGTTCCGTTAGAAATAACGGCTACTAAGTTTCCTTTTGCGGTGTAATCGTAAACTTTGCTTTTGTCTGCTGCTATTTCTAAACAAGGCTCTGCTACTCCAGGAGAGTAAGCTAAAGATAAATCGCGCTGTGTACTATAAGATGTTGTAGGTACTACTTCTATTTTTCCTTTTCTACCATTGCTATGGTAATCGAGGGCTTCTTTTTTTCTTATTTTCATGTAATGTTTTTTCTGTGTGTAGTGTTTCTTTTTCTCTTTTGGGGATATAGTTAAAACAAATAAAATATAATTGCATTAAGTATATTGTCTATTTTTGAAAAGCGAATCAAAGATATAAAATGAAATGGAGAAGTTGCGATTTAAGCTTACATTTTTTTGGTTTTGATTTTTTGACAAGTTCTCACCTTGCTTATTGCAAGTAATTTACAATAGAAATTCACTCTAAATAGGATTCATACCAAATAAATATTGAAATGCGCCAAATAAATAATTTTATTTGGCGCATTTCAATACATAATTGGCATCACTGAAAAACACTCGAAATCAGTAATACTACTGTTTTAGTAGCTTTATAAACTTTAAAATGCAAAGTTTTCTTTATTACACTAAGAATTTTAGTGCAGTTGAATAGTCGTTAGCCTAAATATTTCTCTTCTCCACAAGAGTGAAACAAAATTAATTAAAATAAGTTTAATTACATTAAACCACTAAAAAACAAGAGATTAATAAAACTCTAAAAACAAGAACAAAAGTAAATCAATATTATTTAAATGACAATTCTATATACTTTTGAATTCTCATTTAAAACAAGATAACGATGAAACTATTTCTAGCAATAAATTTTACATTGATTACACTTTCGTTTATGGCTCAAGGTATGGACTCTACCCAATTAAGAAAAGAAAGATTCTTCATACAATACACAGTAGAAGGTATAGATATAGGCTTAAAAAAATATTACCCTTCAGCTTCTCATGACGAGACGATCTCATTTTGTTGGGAAGCAAATATAGGATGTACAACAAGTCCCAAATATTCTATCCGTCATAAGAAAGATTCAATCAGTGGTAACGACACAATCGACATTGGAGGTTTTATTAATGTATATGACAACCATATGAATATAGGCGGTAACGTAGGTCTATTTATAGATGGAGAGCACAGCATCTGGAGTATAGGTATAGGAGGAACCTTTACTGACAGGATACAGAAAATACAGGTTAGTGAAATTACGAAATTTAACTCCGATTACACTAACGAAACAGACATGATAACATTAAGGACAAAAGAACTAACGGTCTATGGAATTTTTGGAATTGACCAGTATTTACTTAATAACAAAATATTTATTGGCATTAATTTTGATTTTGGTGCAAGAATTAACATCTCAAGAAATCAAACAACTTCAATAAAGGAAATTGACCGTAGAAGCAAGCCTATTCTCTCTCCAAGACTTCGATTAGGATTTGTATTTTAGATTTCACGCAATAGAACCTCCTTAAAATTAAGATGATTATCTATGTCTCGCAATAGGGATAGAACGGTTTGTTTGAACTCTTTTTTCAATTTTTTATTGAAAAAAAGTGAGTAGTGATAGCCCGACTTTTTCTCTTTTTTTAGAGAAAAAGGATTGCCCAAAAACTATTTGGTCATAACTTCTCTTTTATCTTTTTTTCGGTGATATAAATCGATTGCTACGATAATGGCTGCGAACCCCCAAACGGGAACTGAGGCTTTGTCTGTGTCGAGATAATTGTTTAGGATTCCGTGGGTAAAATAAGTTACTAAGCCGAGCATGACCATCATAACCATACGTTTGGTTGCCTTGTCTTCGAGTTGAAGATACAATTTGGAAGCGGTATAAAAAACAGTTATAATAATTAAAAGGATAGAAACGATACCTAATACCCCTTGTTCTGCTAGCGGCCCAATATATTCGCTGTGCGCATTTCCTCCCGTTCCAAAATTGGTGCTTATGATTGTTAGGTCTTCGGGATTTTGAAAAGGAGCATATTGGAAAGCATAAACGCCAGGTCCCCAACCAAAAATGGGTCTTTCTTTAAACATTTTGAAAGCCGAATTCCAACGGTTGAAACGCTCTAAGTTTGAGGCATCTGAACTAACGTTAGACATCGATTCTAACCGTTCTCCGAAATCTTCGGTGGTGTGCTCTGCATCGTTTTTTTGCATCATATAATTCAACTCGGTAAAGTTGACAATTATAAACGTTCCTAAAATTACACCTAAATAAACAAGGTATTTGAATTTAATTTTGAACACAAAAAGCATGTAAACCATAAAAGCTCCAACTACACTAACCCAAGCAGCTCTGGTATAGCTGTAAAACAAAGCAACGGTAAAGATGAGTAGTATAATTCCTATAATTGTTCTCGAAATGGAACTTCTTTCTTTGTCGAAAAATAAGCTTACAGTAATGGGATAAAATAAAGCGATAATTGCTCCGTAGGAAGTGTGATCTTTAAAAAAAGGAGACATAATCCAATGTCCAACTTCTTCACTAAATCCATAACTAGCATGACGAATAACAGTGACGAGCAATACGACCGTTAAAGGGATTAAATAAGCCCAAATAAAAGCTGTAATATTTTTGTAACTGTGTTTGAATAGTTGTATTCCGAAAAAATAAACGGGAATAATAAACCACATTCTAGTCAATAAAAACTTAAAGGAAACCAATGGCATTTCACTTGTAAATGACGTTACAAAAATCCAAAACAAATGAAACAGCAAAGCCAACGTTACGGGATGTTTCAACAATGGATTGTTTTTGATTTTGGGATGAGTAATTTGCTTGTATAAATAAATGCACATAATAACAAATAAAATAGGTTCGGTTGGTAAATATAAGCCAACTCCTCCCATATCCATCTGTTCTAGATTGATTGATAAAGGGGTGCAAAAAACTGCAAAAAGGAACAATTTATCTAGGGCGAAAAAAGTTGCATAAGCAACCATTAAAGCTATAGGCAATAGACTAAGAATGTAAAAATCTTTGTAAAACAAGAAGGCGTTTAGCATCGAAAAGAGTATTCCGACTGCAAAAATCCAATTATGTTTTACGAGCGCTTGCATGAATTTACTTGTTCTTAAGTTCTTTGATTTTTTCAGCAAAAAGCAATAAAATAAAAGCAAGAGAAACAGAAACTAATGTAGAAACAACAACGATAAGCCAACGAATTGGATATGCTTTTTTCTCTGAAGGGGAAGCCGTTTCTACGATAAACTTATGCGAAATATTTGCGTGTGCATCTGTTTCCGCTTGTTCGTAAGAAGTTTCCATAGTCGAAATACGTTCTGCTAAAAACTCCACTTTTACTTGAAAAGAATGTAAGGTACTTCCGTATTTTTCGGTCATTTCTATTTTTTTGAGGTAGTTTTTTTGCATTTCAGCATCTTTGGCGTTTAACATTGCTTCTGTAAGTGCTTGGTAGGCTTCATTGGTTACTACACCAAGGCTGGTAAGGTTTGCCATGGTATCCATTAGCAACTTCATTTCGTTTTGAAGTTTTGCTAATTTTAGTTTCTTAATTTCGAAATCAGGGACAGCTCTGGCATGAATCATACTATTTTTAACACTATCGAACAAACCTGCAATATGATTGGCAATCAGCGCAGCTGTGTCAGGACTTTTATCCATTACTTTTATTAGAACAGCCCCTTTGTTGTTTCTTTCAAAATTTATTAAATCGCTATAAGTTAAAGCTAATTC
>WFNC01000235.1 GCA_015488785.1 Flavobacteriales bacterium
AAGATTGTAGATCATTTTGAGGATTTTACCATTCAAATTGTGGAAGATTTTCCCGGATTATCATAATAAAACATTTTTTTATAGTGTTAACTTAATGATTGTTATTATAATAAATATGAATTCAAGATATAAATTAAATAATAGATTGGATTTGAAGAATTAAACCTTTTAAATATGGAATATTTAATAAATTATATCCAAAAAAATTGTTTTCTTTCATTTTAATGTCAATTTAAATCTGATAATTTGCATATTCAATTTTTCAATTTTAATCAAAGCATCTCGACATCCCTTCAAAAAAATTAATTTGTCTAAGGAAATTATTAATAAATTTTATGTTGAATTTAGAGCGATAAGGAATAGAAATTGGTACATCATAAAAAACCTGCAAAAAAACAACTTTTGCAGGTTCTTCGCATAAATGCGACAAAATTTAGGAATTTCAACTTAATTATTAATTATTGTCATACAGACATATAATTCTGGTCTATTAGAAGTAAATTTTTGCAACCATAAACGGAGTTCATCAATTTCATAAGGTAATAATCTATCAAGGGCTTTATTTAATTCTCTACAAAATAATTCTGCATCAAAACTAACTTTCTTCAAAATGGTCTTGGTGTATTCAAACATTGCTCTTGCCATACTATAAAGGTTTTAAGGTTACTTACTGTAAAGGTAACGCAACATTTGTTACATTATTGTAAACAAAATGTTAAAATTACAAAAACAAATAGTCTTTTTTAGGAATCCTTTAAAAATCAAAACTTTTAATAATGATAATATAAAAATGTCTTATTTTCTGTATCCTAGAATAAAGAAAAATAGAATATTTATAAAAGACAGCAAATGTCACTCCTATAAAAGTAGAAGTTTATTTTTTAAAATTAAATATATTAAATAAACAGTTACAAAGTATTTTGTAGAATGATAACAAGAGTAAAATCCTTTATTTACACGAAAAAATATTTTATAATCTACATATAAAATCCATGATAAAACATTATTTTCTTTATGATACCTTAAAGCTTTAGAAACCTTAAAGGACTAATAAACAACATCGATTAATAAAATAGATGAAATTTCTGTAACTTTTGACTACCATATCAAAAAGTACCATCTTTAATTTTAGGTAATTCTAATTTATATTTTACCGCAACCAAACGTATACTAATCACCGTAATAATAGTTCCTAAATACTGAATATAATGTGGTGCATTTATTTTATGAAGTGCTAGAAATACAAAAGCACCTATAAAACATGCCAATGCATAAATTTCTTTTTTAAATATTAAAGGTGTTTGCTGTGTTAAAACATCTCTTAATACACCTCCAAATACAGCAGAAACCACGCCCATAATTGCAGCAATAAATGGTGGTAAACCAAAATTAAGTCCTTTTTCTGTTCCTAACATCGTAAATACTGCAATACCAATAGTATCAAATAAAAACATGGTTTTACTCAAAGGAGCAATCTTTCGTTTAAATAAAAAAGTAATCAAAACAGCAAACAAGATTGTCCATATATAATTTACATCGCCAATCCAATTTATAGGATGATAACCAATAAGTACATCGCGAATCATACCTCCACCAACTGCCGTGACAAAAGCGATAATTACCACACCAAATAAATCATAATGTTTATCAGAAGCAACTAAAGCTCCCGAAATGGCAAAAGCGAATGTACCAATAATATCTAGCACATAAATAAGATCCATTCTCTATCGTTCTTGAAATTGAATATTTAACTTTTTTTGTAAATCATAAATATCTTGCATTTCACTTGGCAACACTAAAGCTATAGATTCTCCTTTTTTACCAGCTCTTGCTGTTCTACCACTTCGGTGAGTATAGTATTCACGCTGTTCAGGCAATTGATAGTGAATCACAAAGCCTAAATTAGCCACATCAATTCCTCTTGCCGAAACATCTGTAGACACTAAATATTGTAAGCTTCCATTTTTAAAAGCACGCATTACTTTTTCACGTTCTTTTTGTTGCATGTCGCCTTCTAAAGCTTTAACTGAAAAACCTTCTTCTTCAAGTTCTTCTGCTAACTTTTGTGCGCCTAATTTGGTTTTAACAAAGATAATTCCTCTTTCATCTTGTTTTTCATCCAACAGTTCCAGCAAGGCGTTCATTTTGTTTTTTAATGGCGTGATTTTATATTGGTGAACAATATTTTCATTAACCACATTACTGCGATTTACCTTTACCTCTACTCGATCTTTAGACATATATTTTTTTATGATTTGCTGAATCTCCTCAGGCATGGTAGCAGAAAACAACCAAGTATTTTTTTGTCCTTTAGTATATTGTAAAATCCGGTTTAAATCCTTTTGAAATCCCATGTTTAGCATTTCATCGGCTTCATCTAAAACGAGTGTTTTAATGTTTCTTAGATTAATCACATCGCGTTCAATTAAATCGATTAACCTTCCCGGAGTTGCAATAACAATATGTGTTGGTCTTTTTAAACGTTGCATTTGTTTATCGATTTTCTCTCCTCCGTAAACGGCTTCTAAGAATATTTTTTTATCTAAATATTTAGTGTATTTAAAAAGTTGCTTTTTTATTTGTTGTACTAATTCTCTTGTAGGCGAAAGAATTAATCCTTGAATCAATGGCACATCAGCATCAATAGTTTCTAGTAATGGTAAACCATAAGCTGCTGTTTTACCGGTTCCTGTTTGTGCTAAACCGATAAAATCCGTTGGTTGTTCTAACAATATCGGTATTGCTTTTTCTTGAATTTCAGTTGGTGTTTTAATCCCTAATTCGTTTAATCCTTGTATATAATCTTGGTGAACACCTAATGATTTGAAAGTAGCCATAATTTTATTTTTATGCAAAAATAAGGCTTATTATTAGAATTAGGGATTGTTTTTTTTGTTTATTCGAAATGATTTGTCACTCAGAGTGCGCAGCATGAAGAGTCTAAGAATACAAATCATTCAAAAAATACCAATCAGGGTTTAATTTATTAATTAGCATTTCTTTCCTTTTTCTACTCCATCCTTTAATTTCTTTTTCTCTTGCAATAGCTTTATCAATCCATCCAAAGCATTCGTAGTATAATAAATACTGAACATTGTATCGTGAAGTAAATTTACTTTTACCTTCTTGATGTTCTTGTAGGCGTCTTTTTAAATTATTTGTAACACCTGTATATAAAACCGTTTTGTTTTTGTTTGTTATGATATAAACGTAAAATTTGTAAATTCCTTTTGGTCTTAGCATAATGTAAATGTAATAAAAATTTGTTTATTAACGTTTGTCATTCAGAATAACGAGGAACGAGTGGTGGCTTGTCCCAACGACAGTAGGGAAAGAGTCTATCTGCTTAACGATTTGTCACTCAGAGTGCGTAGCACGAAGAGTCTCACGTACTGCTTGTCGATTTGACACTCAGACGAGGGACGAGGAAGAATCTGAGGTATTGCTTGTTTGTAATATTTGGTTTAGTGTGTAAAATTGCGATTAGAGACTCTTCGCTGCGCTCTGAGTGACAATAGTGTTGCTACGCTCTGAGTGACAATGGTGTTGTTTGTCACTCAGAGTGCGTAGCACGAAGAGTCTCACGTACTGCTTGTCGATTTGACACTCAGACGAGGGACGAGGAAGAGTCTCGTACGTACTGCTTGATGGATTGTTAGGTTTAGTGTGTAGAATTGCGATTGGAGACTCTTCGCTACGCTCTGAGTGACAATGGTATTGCTGCGTGAGTGGCAAGAGTATTGTTTGTCACTCAGAGTGCGTAGCACGAAGAGTCTCAAGTACTGCTTGTCGATTTGTCCCTCAGACGAGGGACGAGGAAGAGTCTGAGGTATTGCTTGTTTGTAATATTTGGTTTAGTGTGTAAAATTGCGATTAGAGACTCTTCGCTGC
>WFNC01000236.1 GCA_015488785.1 Flavobacteriales bacterium
CTTAAAAATTTATTAGCAGAATACGATAGCAATGCTCGGATGATAGTGATGGAAGCTACGATTGTAAGAGGAGAGTCCGTTTTGTAAAAACATCAAATACTTTACTATCTTTTGCTACTTCATAATCTTATCTTTTTAGACTTTTTCAGTGAACCCTATTTAATACATCTTTTATTGACCTTTATAAATAGACTTAGAATACTAAAAAATACGCAAGCAAAACAAATTTAGACCTCCTCCTCTACTTTAGGAACGAAAAATAACAACACCAATCCAACTATAAAAAACACCATCAGTGCCATTACAGAATAACGGATATTAAAGGCTTGTTCTAAAAAACCAAAACTGATGATACCAATGGTCATCCCAATTTTTTCTAGTACATCGAAGAAACTAAAATAAGAGGTTGTGTCTGGTGTGTCTGGTAACATTTTGGAATAAGTAGAGCGAGATAATGCTTGTATTCCTCCCATTACAATTCCAATGACAGCTGCTAGACTATAAAATTCGTATGGAGTGTTAATAAAATAAGCTATTCCACATATCCCTATCCAAATTGACACCGCTACAATTAGTACTTTTATATTTCCAATTTTACCCGAAAAATAAGAGAATAAAAATGCTCCTGGTATTGCTATTAATTGTATTAAAATAATACTAACAATCATACTGACTTGCATTCTTGAAGAAACGACTTCGTGTGCATTTTTGGCCACAATTAATTTTTCACCTGATAATTCGGGAGATAAATAAGAAAAATCGAGATCTAAACCGACCGACCAATCAACTGCTGACGTGCCGAAAAACTGAGCCATGGTCATAATGGTTTGAACTGCCATACTGTATATAAAAAAAGCTCTTAAAAATCGTTTTAATTGCTTAATCCCCATAAACTCTTTCCACACTTTTTGCAGTTCTTTATATCCGCTATAAAGCGCTTCTTTTGTGAATTTTTCTCCTTTATCTACATTCGGTAAAAAATAATAGGTCACTTGGGCAAAACCAAACCACCAAATACCTGTCATTAAAAACGTGTATCGCATCATTTGTATTCGCTCTGCTCCTGTTTCTGCTCCCATTACCATCATTAACGATATTACCAACAGAACGACACTTCCGACATACCCAAGAGAAAAACCTTTAGCACTTAACTTATCGTGATCTTTTCTTTCGGCTACCTCTGGCAGGTAAGAATTATAAAAAACTAGACTTCCCCAAAAGCCTAAATTGGCGGTTAAAATAACACCAAATTGAAAAAGAGTCGGTAAACTTTCGAAGAAATAAAGAACCAAACAAGACGCTGCTCCGATGTAGTTGAACAACTTCATAAAAGATTTTTTATTCCCTATAAAATCGGCAATTCCTGATAAAATAGGAGACATTAAAGCGACTAATAATAGTGATAATGCAATGGTGTAACTGTAAATACTGATACGAGAGAAACTTCCACCTAAAAGTTCAATAACTTCTGGCATTTTAGCTTCGTAAAACAAAGGAAAAATCGCCGTCGTAATTACTAAAGGGTAAACAGAATTTGCCCAATCGTAAAACGCCCAAGCGTTCATTACTTTTTTATCTCCTTTTACTAATTCAGTTTTTCTCGACATTTATTATTTAATTAACCTATTTAATCTATCTATTAATTGTTTATAGAAATAAACAATGCGTAAAGATAGGAAATAAACTGACTTGATTAGAAAAAACTCGTAAATCCAAAGTGAACTTTTGCCGTTTTTAGGTAAATAGGTGCATTGTATTGACTTCCCAAAGCGTAAGACAATGAAAATATTCCTGGTTTTGTATCAAAACTGATTCCTAGCCCAAAACTATAAGGCTGATCTTTATCGTAATTATTCCGTTCATTTTTTTCGAGCCAAGCGTGATCGTAGAAGAAGTAAACATTTGCATTCTGCTCTAAAATAAAACGATATTCAAAAGTAGAAATTAAATAACTAGATACAAACATTGATTCTTCGTCAAAACCTCTTATTGTACTAGCTCCTCCAATGCGATAAAGTTCGTTTGCAAATATATTTTCATTAAAAAACGAGGCCCCTTTTAATTGAAATAAAAGGGTACTTCTTTTAATGATTGGAATAAAGAAACGAATATTGGCTTCTGTATTATAAATAAAAGTAGTTAAGTCTAAATTGTCGTATAAAACTGCAGGAAGGACAGAATTCTTTTTAATTCTCTTAGTTCCTACACTTCCTTTAATTTTTAACGAAAAGCCTTTTCTAGGATTAAAACGATAATCTAAGTTTTCTAGCTCTAGTTTTAACCCATAATTATTTTTGGATACATCGGCAAAGCTGGGCAAAACATTACTTGATGCATATTTTTTTGCAGAAAGTAGAATCGAGTTTTTATTCTCGAAAAAGAACGCAATTTTATTCAATCCCGAGATAAAATAATCTACGCCTAGTTTTACATCTCTATCGACATAAGATGTATCTTTTTTGTAAATTTTGAGTTGAGTTGAAGATCCAAATTTAGTATTAAACAAATAAGGATAATCAAAATTGATTAGAAGCGACTGCGTTAAAGTTTGCGTCTTTTTCCAATTAAAGTTAATTAACTCTCCTCTATAAAAGCTGTTTAGTAATTTAACTTTGACATCCCCCGTTAAAGATATTTTGCCCTGTTCATTGGGCTGAATTCCTAGTACTCCATTAAAATTATTTGCCTTTGTTGATTTTATATAAATATACAGATTACAAGCTCCATTTACAAACTCATACTCTACTGGTTTTAATTCGCTCCAATAAGGAACTTCTTTTATTCTTTGAGCTATTTCGTTTATTAGTTTTTGGTTATAAAAATCGTTGGGGTTAATTTTAATGTAATTATAAACTGTTTTTGCACTTATTCGCTCTTCCGACTTTATATAAACCGAATCAATTCTTATTCGTTTTCCTTTATTTATAGTCAAGTTTGCACTAATCGAGTTTTCATGAATAACGCTATTCTCTAATTTTATTTGAGCAAAAGGAAATCCGTTGTTTTCTAAATAAGTAAGGGTTTTTGAATATAAACGAGCCAATTTTTGAGGTGAGAATGGTTGGTTACTTTCTAATCGCTCTCCATACCCAATTTTACTTAAAATACTTTCGTTTTTGTTACTTATTTTTAGCGTTCCCCAACTAAATTTTTCTCCTTTGTGATAATAAATGTTTACTGTTTTTGTTTCTTCATTCTTTGCTATCGAATCTACATTAGCTGTTAAGTAACCTTGCTCTATTGTTTCCGAAATTACTTTTCTTAGTTCCGAAGTGTAATTTTCTTTGGTGATTTTTTTGAATGCTTTTATGCTTTTAGAATTAGAACCATTAACTAAAATAGACCATGCTTTTTCTTGTCCAAAAGAGCTGGAACAAGTCCAAAAAGAGATTATTATGATTAGTAAATATTTCATTCTTAAAGAGAAAACTAAAAGTACGTGGTTTTGTTGTGGGTAAAATTAATTTTTTTTC
>WFNC01000237.1 GCA_015488785.1 Flavobacteriales bacterium
CAGCTAGACATTTGGTATGCTCAAATATTAGACGCCAATACATTTTCAAAACCAATAAATTTAGAAATTAATAGCCCCGACAATGAAATAACCCCTTTTTACGATACAGTAGGAAACGCACTTTATTTTAGTTCCAACTGGCACTTAGGAAAAGGAGGTTTCGATGTCTTTAAATCCAAAGGATATCCCAACGAACTTCAAGAACCAGAGAATATGCTTTCGCCCATCAATACACAATGGAACGATATGTATTTTGTCATTTATCCCGAAAATGAAGAAGGAATACGAGACGGTTTTTTAACCTCAAATAGAGTAGGAAGCCTTTATAAAAAAGGACCAACTTGTTGCAACGACATTTACACCGTAAAAATTATAGGAGAAAAACAAATCGCCAAACAAGAAGAACAAAACATTGTAACCTTAGACGATTTAAATAAATACCTGCCCGTAACACTCTATTTTCACAACGATAGACCAGGGCCTCGAACAATGGATACAACGGTAGATCTAAATTATTTAAAATCGTATGATTTTTATACCAGTTTACATTCAAGGTACAAAACCGTATATTCCGAAGGGCTAAAAGACGAAGACCAACTAAACGCTAAATTAGATATCGATAATCTATTTAAACATTATATAGACAAAGGAGTTTCAGACTTAAATTTATTTACAAACTTACTTTTAATAGAACTCAAAAAAGGACAAAAAATAGAAATAACCATCAAAGGTTTTGCCAGTCCATTAGCCAAAACAGAGTACAATGTTAACTTAACCAAAAGAAGAATTTCAAGCTTGATTAACTACCTTAGTGATTACAACAATGGAGAATTTCTCCCCTATTTAAACAATACCGCCAAAGATGGAGGAGGATTAAGTTTTGTAAAAATACCATTTGGAGAATACACCGCCAGCGGATTTGTGAGTGACAACATCAACGATAAAAGAAATTCTATTTACAGCAAAGGAGCAGCCTTAGAACGAAAAATCGAAATACAATCAGTTACCTATGCCGAAAAAGGAACAGACTATGCCGAACTTACCGTAGGTTCTGGAACATACGATTTTGGAAAAACAAAGCAAGGAGAAACTTTAAAACACGATTTCATTTTAAAAAACACAGGAACCAAAGTTTTAGAAATCAAAGAACTTCAAGTAGGGTGTGGTTGTGTCAAAATTTCAATAGACAAACAAACCATTCCAGTAGGAGAGCAGGCTATAATAACAATGGAATTAGACACCAAACAATTAGAAGGAAAACAAGTAAAATCGGCAACCATAATCGCCAATTCATTTCCAAGTACCAAA
This sequence comes from Flavobacteriales bacterium, assembly GCA_015488785.1. Taxonomy (GTDB): domain Bacteria; phylum Bacteroidota; class Bacteroidia; order Flavobacteriales_D; family Parvicellaceae; genus S010-51. The sequence continues at coordinate 1,309 of WFNC01000237.1, forward strand.
CGTCTAGTTTTAACAACCGAAGTTTTTAAAAAATAAAGAAAATGTCAGCAAACAATTCGATGCCCCAAAAGTTAAAAGCCTTTGAGCGATTATTAACCATCATGGAAGACCTCAGAGCAGGCTGTCCTTGGGACAAAAAACAAACATTCGAATCTTTAAGTTACCTCACAATAGAAGAAACCTACGAATTAACAGACGCTATCCTCGAAAAAGATTTGAATGAAATAAAAGGCGAAATAGGAGATTTAATGCTTCATATGGTCTTCTATTCCAAGCTAGGTTCAGAAGTCAACGCCTTCGATGTAGCCGATGTTTTAAATGCCGTTTGCGATAAATTAGTCGAACGTCACCCCCATATTTATGGCGATGTAATAGCCGAAACAGAAGAAGAAGTAAAAGCCAATTGGGAGAAAATAAAAATCAAGAAAAGCAATAAATCTGTTTTAGCAGGCGTACCAAAATCATTGCCTTCCATGGTCAAGGCAACTCGTATTCAAGAAAAAGCGAGAGGAGTCGGTTTCGATTGGGACAACAAAGAACAAGTATTCGAAAAAGTACAAGAAGAATTCAAAGAATTGCATGTCGAAATAGACGCAAACAACAAAGCCAAAATAGAAGACGAATTTGGAGATGTCTTATTTTCAATGATTAATTACGCTCGATTCATAGGCGTAGATCCCGAAAGTGCATTAGAAAAAACAAACAAAAAGTTCATCAAACGATTTCAATACCTAGAAGACGGAGCCAAAGCCGAAGGAAAAGACATCGCCTCAATGTCCCTCAACGAAATGAATGCCTATTGGGAAGAAGCAAAAAAGCGATAGTTTAATTATTATTTGGGCGTTTATACAGGCTATCCGTTTGTAGTTTTTGATTTTAAACTAAGTGAAACTAATACCAAATGAATAATGAAATGCGATATAAAAAAATAGAATTTATTTTTGCTTAGACGATGAAAATAAAATTAGAATAGCCATAGCTATTGTAATTTTATTTGAAGAAGTATAAGTGATAATAAAAATTTATATATTGTATTTCATTATTTAATTGGTATAGTCCTAAAAAGGAGCTTCTAAAGTCGCTCTTTTTAGTCAAGTTTCACTAAGTTTTAAAATCAAAAAGCTACCACTTCTATCCTTAACGCATTTAAGTAAGGGCTTCTGAAAAATACTCGAAATCAGCAACTTTTTTTTCGGCAACTTGTACAAAAGTCATAACTCTAATTTCACTATTTAC
>WFNC01000238.1 GCA_015488785.1 Flavobacteriales bacterium
GAAACGTAAATTGGGCTAAATCTTATGGAGGTACAGAAACTTATGTTGTAAATGACGCTTATTTAGACAACGAAAATCACATTCATTTATCTGCCGAAAGATATTTAAGCAATAGAGAGTCTTTATTATATATGGAATTAGATGAAAATGGGAACTTAGAAACAAGCGTCCCTTATGACGAAGGAGGAAACGAAGTTGAGCCTTGGGCAATAGCTCCAACAGAAAACGGAGGAAATATAATTGTAGGCTTTACGAAAGTGGCTGATTTTGTACCAGGAGGTTTTTATAATGCTTCTTTAGAAACAAAGCATTTATATATTTTAGGAATGGATGCTAATGGGAATAAACTATGGTCTAAGAAGTTAAAGACACCAGATGTCATAATGTCAAATGCGTATGATATAATAAAAACAGAAGATAATAATTATATAGTTATTGGTAATTATATAACTCAAGCAGAGATTTGCAATATTATTTTAAAAATTGATATTGCAGGAAATATTATATGGCAAAAAACATATAATGGTTCTAAACTAGAGCTTAGGCATATCGACCAAGCTGAAAATGGCCATTATTTAATAACAGGAACCTCTGGGACTTCAAATAATAAAAATGATCTATTAGCTATTAAAATAAACAGTCAAGGAGATACAATATGGAGTGTCTCTTTTGGAGGTTCAGAGCACGAAAAAATCAAAGGCGCTTTTGTAAAATCTAATGGAGATATTTATATTTCGGGCAGTACTAAAAGTTTTAATAGTTCTTCTGAGCAAATTATTATTTTGAAACTGGATATTAATGGAGTACTACAATGGGTAAATAAATATGGAACGGGCGTACTAGACGAACCATCAAATCCTATTTTAGATTTTGGAAATTTAGTCTTTTCTGGATTTGCATTGAGAACTTCTAATGGCCCAGAAACTATCCTTATAAAAGTAACTTATAGTAATCAACAAACAAAACAAGTTGAACTAGACGAACAGAAAATCCCCCTCTTTTTTAGTTTAAGTAATTTATCTTTTGAAATTATTCAAGAAGATTCTTTTCAGGGTAATTACACAGTATCTGATACAAAAACAAAAGATTTAACCATAAACGAAATAGATATACAATTATGAGAGTTTTATTAATTATTATACTAAATATATTTCCTTTTTATTTTTTAGCTTCAGGTTGCGTAAATTCGCCATTTTTAACAAATAGCTCATGTGACCCTTCAGTCCCTCCTTCTTTAACTGTTTGTTTCCAAGTAGGAGGAGCATATGACCGACCAAATGATTCTCAAGTTTTTTGGGATTTTGGAGATGGATCAACTTCTACTCAAGTGAATCCTTGTCATACATTTGCTAATGCAGGAACTTATACCATTTTTAGGAGAATTGATGTTGATTGTGCTTGGTTTAATGTATTATGTAAATTAGAACTAGGAGGCAGTAGTAAGTCTTGTTCATATTCAGGTGAAATAACGGTTTACGATGCTACATTTGCTTCTAGTTTAGTAAGTTCTTTAATCTGTCCAGAAAATATTGGATCTATTGATTTTAGTGCTTCGACTCTTACTGGTGTCAAGTGGTTGTGGGATGCAACAGATAGCGACATTTATTACAATACAGGAGATCCATTTCTTGACGGACAGTTTAAACCAATTACAAATTCATCTACTAACACCAACTTTACTACAACTGTACCTGGAGAACATTACATTTATTACAGTTATGGAGCTGGATGTTATGATATTGACACCTTTTTTGTTGATGCAGTCGTTGATGACTCAATGATTTCTCAAAGTCAATTTTCGGGAGGTTTTGATATCAGCTGTTATCAAGCTAGTGATGGGCAAGCTACTTCTTACACCCATGGAGGAACGCAGCCAATAACTTATGCCTGGGACAATGGATTTTCGGAAACAAATTCATTTGGTTATTCCATAAATGATAATATTTCTGCTGGCACATATATTGTAAATATTACTGACGCTGATGGATGTTTAGCTGTTGATACAATAACATTAACAGAGCCAACTTTACTTTCTGCTACAGCTCATGTAACACCTGAAGTCTGTGGGTTACCTCCAATTTTAGGTGATTTAGAAATTGATGCTATAACAGGTGGAGTTCCGACTTATACGGTAATGTGGAATACAGGTAGTAATCAATTAGTTTTAAATGATTTTCCTAGCGCAACTTATACTTATATTGTAACCGATTTGAATGGCTGTGAATTTCACGATACACTAACATTATACAACTCGGCAAAACCAGTCGCTAATTTTAATGTATTCAATGAATGTATATACGACCCTGCCCATTTTCAAGATTTAAGTTCTACTTCTATAGGTGTTTTAACTAATTGGAATTGGTCTTTTGACGATGGTATGTCAAGCACAACACAAAGTCCTTATCACGATTATTTAGTTAGTGGTCCATATAATCCAACATTAATTATTACAAATTCTGATGATTGTAAAGACACTGTTAGCCTTCCATTAACAATGTACCCGGTTCCGGTAGCTTCTTTTTCAGTTGATAATGAATGTCAATATACTGAGCTATGCTTTAATGACCTTTCTTCTGTCGGAGTTCCAGATAATATTGTTTCAACAATCTATAATTTTGGAGATGCTACACCATTTACAACCGATCAGAATCCATGTCATTTATTTTCTGCCGATGGAAATTATACAACAAGCCTTATCGTAAGTACAAACAATGGCTGTGTTGATGATACGGCTATTTCTTTTGTCGTTTATCCAGTACCAGAAATAGATTTGAGTGCTACGACTATTTGTGTTAATGAACCTCCTACAGTATTTACTAATTTATCTACCATTAACAACCCTGATAATTATACCAACTGGCTTTGGAGTTTTGGAGATGGGAATACATCTACTGATGAAACCCCAACTAATAACTATTCAGACGCAGGTGATTATACGGTTCAATTAATAGGTATTACAAACCATAACTGCACAGATACCAGTGAAATTATAGCTGTTGTCTACCAAAAACCAACAGCTTTATTTACGAGTAATATTGTCGATTCTTGCTCAGTTGCTTGCATTAATTTTGAAAGTACAAGTACTTCCGACACAGCTCAAATAGTTGCTTGGCAATGGGATTTTAATAATAGCTATATTTCAGGAGAGGAAAAACCCTCTTCATGTTTTGAAAATCTAAGTAATACAGATGAATTAACTTATGATATTAATCTAATTGCAACCAATAGTTTAGGCTGTTTAGATACTTTAAATTCAGAAGATTACATTACTGTTTGGCACAATCCTATCGCTGATTTTGAGGCTAATAAATACCTTACAAATATGTATTTAACCGAAATTGAATTTTACAATGAATCAACTGGGGAAGACTTTTACGATTGGCACTTTGGAGATTCTATTTTTAGTACAGATGAAAATCCGATACATGCTTACGCAGATACAGGTTCATACATTGTAGAATTAATCGTTTCAACTATTCATGGATGTACAGACACAATTGCTAAGCCTCTTAGAGTTGATGCTGTAACAAATATTTATGCTCCAAATACCTTTACTCCAGATGAAGACGGAACCAACGATGTATTTAAAGTAGTTAGTTATAATCTTGTTCAATTAGAATTATTGATTTTTGATCGTTGGGGTACTTTAATCTATAAAGGTGACGGTGTTGATACTTTTTGGAATGGAACTTACAAAGGAAATAAAGCTCAAATAGATACTTATGTTTGGCAACTTAAAGCAGAAGATGGTTTTGGGAAAAAACATACTTTTAGAGGTCATGTCAATTTATTGAGGTAGTTTTTAATATCTCCCTATAAAAGTCTAGCATTGAAATATATTTATTAAAATTATCATAGAAATCATATCAATAGATTATTATTAGCATTCATAATAAAAACATTGTACACACTAACAATAATTCATCAAATGATTTGTTTATTTAAAGATGAAAAGCTTAGTATTTCTAATTGTTCTAATTGCATCGCAACAATTTTATTCTCAAAAGATAATTTCTACTGATACAAGAAAAGCTAGAATAGAAATAATGGAGATAAAGAATCCATTTAAGGATACAATTGCTATAGCTAATTCCCTCGATGGTAATTGTGCTATTAGATTCGACACTAAAGGATATACAAGGAATAATCTAATTTTGATTGCTCCAGTTGACTCGATTAAATTAGCTATTGAAATGATTGAATGTGATTCAATGGTTATTGAAATTGCATTATTAAAAAAAATGAAATATAATAAAAAACATAAGCTGTATAATGTAAACAAGAGAATATACGAGTTATCTTTCCCTAAAGGTACAATTACAGAAAAATAAACTACAACATCACGTTTTACTTGCAAGTTTGAATTCAAACTATTATAAACATAAGACATCAGCTCTTCGTAGTGACCTAGCTAACATTGTTTTAATTCACTGTGTTGAATCTTTATATTCGTCTTTAATCTTTTACCTATTTAGGGTTCACTGAAAAAGGATAAGATATGGATTTCGAGTGTTTTTTAGTGAATCCTATTTAAATATTTTTGAACCCTAAATAGTATAAAAAGAAACGATTGGTTTAGCTTATTTTGATGTTTATTTGGTATTATAATTGAAACTATAGAAAACATTGTGTATTTTTGCTGAACTTAATTTTAAGAAAAAAAATATGTCAGATAAAGTTCAATACGATATAGCGATTATAGGAGGAGGAATAGTTGGTGCAGCTACTTTTTATAAAATACAAGAAGCTTACCCTAACTTAACGATTCTATTAATAGAAAAGGAGAATAAGTTAGCCGATCACCAAACAGGAAATAATTCGGGTGTAATTCACTCAGGTCTTTATTATGCTCCAGGGTCTAAAAAAGCAGAAAACTGCGTTAATGGACGACATGAATTAGTTGCTTTTGCTCAGAAGTATAACGTTGCTCACGATGTTTGTGGAAAGGTTGTAGTAGCGACAAAAGAAAGTGAACTTCCAGTAATGGATAAAATATACCAGAACGGAATTGCTAACAATACTGAAGGAATCGAAATGATTTCAGCAAAGCAGGTAAAGGATATCGAACCTCACGTTGATGGAATTGGAGGGATTTGGGTTCCTTGTACAGGAATTATTGATTACAGAGGAGCTACGGAAAAAATGGTTGATGTTGCTTTGGGAATTCAATCTAAAAGTAAATTGATGTTAGGTACTGAAGCTAAAGATATTTCTCACCATGACGGATACTCTGAGGTAAAAACAAGTAAAGGAGATTTTACAGCTAAAAAACTTATTTTTTGTGGAGGGTTACAAGCAGATAGACTCGCTAAAAAAGACGGTATAAAACTGAAAGAAAAAGTGGTTGGTTTTAGAGGTGATTATTACGAATTGACAGAAGAGGCTAAACATAAAGTTAAGAATTTAATTTACCCCGTTCCTAATCCTGATTTTCCTTTCTTGGGAGTTCACTTTACAAGAATGACTGATGGAGAAATAGAATGTGGACCAAATGCTGTTTTCTCTTTTAAAAGGGAAGGTTATGGAAAAACAGATTTTAGTTTGAGAGATACTGCAAGCGCTTTAACTTATGGAGGAACTTGGAAAATGTTTTTTCAGAATATGAGTTTTGGTATTGATGAATATAGAAGAGCTTTTTCTAAGAAACTATTCTTAAAAACTTTGCAAGGATTAATCCCTTCGTTAACAATGGACGATATAAAACCAGGTCGTTCGGGAGTTAGAGCGTTGTTGCTGAGCGAAGACGGTGATACAAGAGATGATTTTAAAATAGAATATGGAGACAACAGTATTCACGTTCTTAATGCGCCATCTCCTGCTGCAACTGCTGCTTTGGCTATTGGTGGAGATATATTAAAAATGGCTAAAAAACATTTTAACTTGTAAGTATTTACTTTTTTGGTCGTCTCCTAATTATGAAGATAATAATAGCAATTAGTTTTTTAATTTTTAGCCTTTCTGGATGTGCTCAGAATAAAACAAAGAATATGAATAATAAAGAAGTCGCTGTTTTTGGTGCTGGATGTTTTTGGTGTGTCGAAGCTGTTTTTTCGGAATTGAAAGGAGTAGAAAGCGTAACACCTGGTTATACAGGAGGAAATACAACAGATCCTACTTATAAAGATATTTGTACGGGTACAACAAATCATGCCGAGGTCGCTAAAATAATTTTTGATCCAATGGTAATTTCTTTTGATGAATTATTAGAAGTTTTTTGGACAACTCATGATCCTACAACTCTAAATCAACAAGGTGCTGATCATGGAACTCAATACCGTTCTGTGATTTATTACACATCTGAAACTCAAAAAGAAAAAGCAACACATTACAAAACTAAATTGAATAATTCTAAGGCTTGGGAAAATCCAATTGTGACAGAAATAGCTGCGCTTGGTGTATTTTATCCAGCAGAGAATTATCACAACGATTATTATAAAAACAATCCAGACCAAGGTTATTGTAGAATGGTTATTCAACCTAAAGTTGAAAAGTTTAGAAAAGTTTTTGAAGATAAATTAAAATGATTTTTGTCTTCAAGTCAAAAAAAAAGGGAAACTGTTTAAAACTGTTTCCCTTTTTTTTATTCTAAATTTTGTACATTTATTTTAGCGTATCAGGCTCTAAATAAAGTTCTCCTCCTTTGCTTTTGAATTCTTCTGTTTTTGCTTTCATCCCCTCTTCTATTGCTTTTTCTGGATTTAAGCCATGCTCATTTGCATAATCTCTTACATCTTGTGAAATTTTCATAGAACAGAAATTTGGACCACACATTGAACAAAAGTGAGCCACTTTAGCATTTACCCCAGGCAATGTTTCATCGTGGTATGCTCTTGCAGTATCAGGATCTAAAGCCAAATTGAATTGATCTTCCCAACGGAACTCGAAACGAGCTAAACTCATTGCGTTGTCTCTAATTTGAGCTCCAGGAAATCCTTTTGCTAAATCTGCTGCATGAGCGGCAATTTTGTAAGTTATCACTCCTTCTTTAACATCGTCTCTGTTTGGTAATCCCAAATGTTCTTTTGGAGTAACATAGCAAAGCATTGCTGTTCCATACCATCCGATATTGGCAGCTCCAATTGCTGAAGTAATATGATCGTAACCTGGTGCTATATCTTGTGTCAATGGTCCTAAAGTGTAGAAAGGTGCATCATAACAATCCTTTAATTCTTTGTCCATGTTTTCTTTTATCATTTGCAATGGAACATGTCCTGGACCTTCTATCATAACTTGCACATCGTGTTCCCAAGCTATTTTTGTTAATTCCCCTAGTGTTTCTAATTCAGCAAATTGTGCGGCATCATTTGCGTCAGCAATTGATCCTGGTCGTAACCCGTCTCCTAGTGAAAAACCGACATCATAAGTTTTCATGATTTCACAAATCTCTTCGAAATGAGTATATAAGAAACTTTCTTTGTGATGCGCTAAACACCATTTAGCCATAATTGATCCTCCACGAGAAACAATTCCTGTTACACGATTTGCTGTCATTGGAACATAACGTAAAAGAACTCCTGCATGAATTGTAAAATAATCAACCCCTTGTTCTGCTTGTTCGATTAATGTATCTCTAAACAATTCCCAAGTTAAATCTTCTGCTTTTCCGTTTACTTTTTCTAACGCTTGATAAATAGGTACTGTTCCAATTGCAACAGGAGAATTACGAATAATCCACTCTCTTGTTTCATGAATATTTTTTCCTGTACTCAAATCCATTACCGTATCAGCTCCCCAACGTGTTGCCCAAACCAATTTTTCTACTTCTTCTTCGATAGAAGATGTAACGGCTGAGTTTCCAATATTAGCATTAATTTTAACCAAAAAATTACGTCCAATAATCATTGGTTCTGTTTCTGGATGATTAATATTGTTTGGTAAAACTGCTCTTCCTGATGCGATTTCTGAACGGACAAATTCTGGTGTAATTTCTTTTGGAATATTTGCTCCCCAACTAAATCCTGGATGTTGGTTAATTTTTCCTTTATATTCTTGTAAACGTTGGTTTTCTCTAATTGCTACGTATTCCATTTCTGGCGTAATAATTCCTTTTTTAGCATAATGCATTTGTGTTACATTTGCTCCTTTTTTGGCTCTTAATGGTTTTTGTAAATGCTGAAAGCGTAAATGAGATAATTCGCTATTCGCCAATCTTTCTTTTCCATATTCAGATGATATTCCGTCCATTTCTTCAACATCTCCTCTATCCAAAATCCACTGTTTTCTAATTGATGGAATTCCTTTTCTAACATCTATTTCGATAGAAGGGTCGGTATAAGGTCCTGAAGTATCATAAATGGTAATTGGAGCATTCTCTTTTTTAGAAAACGTTCCTTCAGAAAACATTGCTCCTGAATCTGCCAATGAAATTTCTCTCATTGCAACTTTTATGTCTTTATGTATTTTTCCATTGACATAAATTTTTTCTGACCCAGGAAATGGATCTCTCGTAATGTTCGATGTTGAACTTGGTATATATTCTTTTTTTGCCATTCTAATATAATTTTAGTCTTTTGATTAACCTCCTTGTGTCGCTGTAATAATTATAATTTCGTCGTTATCTTGTAATTCAATCTGCTTCCAATTTTCTTTTTGTATCACTGCTTGATTTAGTGCTACGGCAATACCTCCTGTATTTGCTAAATTATTTTGTTCTAAAAAAAGTTCTAAAGATACACTTTGAGTTAGCTTGACAACTTGTCCGTTTAATTTTATTGCTACCATTTATAATTCAATTTATTACAAAACTTTTGGGTGCAATGATATAAATACATTCAAACCAAATAGCTTTTCTATTTTTTGAATTTTTCTTTTTCCCTATTCTGTCGTTGTAAAATATTGTACTAACTGGTTACAACATTTATTTTACACCTAAGTTTTGAAAAAAAAATTTTAAATTTTCAAAAAAAACGATCTGTATTGAATATTAAGCTGAGTCATAAAAAAACAATTCTCACAAAATTATTTTCTCTACTTTTCCTTACGCTAGTATTAACTAGTTCAAGTATTAAGAGTATTTCTCAGCCTAAAAAAGCACCTCTAAAGTTTGAGGTAAAGGTAAGCAGACTAATTTACTTTGGTGTTATAAAAAGATTAACATTATGTCTAAAATATAAACATAAATGTTAGATTTCACGAAGTTTGGTGTGAGTTATTCTAATTTATAGATTCCCAAAGTTTAACATGCTAGTTCTGTAAAATGTACAGCGTATTGTGTAGAATACACCTAAACAAAAGGTTCTCCCGAGTTTAGAGTACGCAGTATAATTTATAAGTACTACAATGTTTAATACGCTAAATGTTTGTTTTTGTAAAATATACAATACTGTTGTTCATCATTATGTTGAGCGAAAATCCACTCAATATTCACAAATCAATTTTACTCAAAAAAATTTAATAAACGATTACGTTTAATAAATACATTGTACTATATTTACACAATTAAACGCAAACGTCTAAATAATATGCCCAAAATAATAGCAAAAAAACAAGATTGGATAAATTTAGGTTACAAACTCTTTTCTGAGCAAGGAATATCAGGAATTGTTGTTGAAAAAATAGCGAAAAAACTAAAAGTAAATAAATCAAGTTTTTATTGGCATTTTAAAACTAAAAAAGAATTTATTGAACAGTTAACAGCATTTTGGGAGAATAATGAAACTGAACAAATAATTAAATTAGCAAATAATGAAAACACCCCAAGAGAAAAATTTGAAACATTAGTAAGTATCATTTACAAACAAAACCAATTCTTAGATTTTATCTTTTATTTAAAAAGATATGCTAAAAAAGAACAAAAAATTCAAATCGTTATTGATAAAATTGATAAGCAAAGAATTGAATATGTAAAGAACC
>WFNC01000239.1 GCA_015488785.1 Flavobacteriales bacterium
ATTTTAAGCATCAATTTTTAACGGATTATTAACAACATAGCATAGAAAATCAATTGTAAACAAAAAAGGCCTATTCAATTATATGAATAGACCTTTTCTGTAATAAAAATATCATTATCTCAATAAGGTAACATGTCCCATTCTTTCAATGTTATTATTCCCTTGCTTTTTTGTTGTTAGTTTCCAAACATAAACAGCATCTTGACATTTGGACCCATTGTTCATTCTTGTTCCATTCCACATTCCGTTTGTAGTAGAAGAACGCCAAACAATTTCCCCCCAACGGTCAAACACCAATAATTCATATTCTACATTTTCGATACCTAATCCTTGAGGAAAGAAGAAATCATTGTCTCCATCTCCATCAGGAGTAAATGTATTGGGTACAAAAAAGATAAAATCTGGTTTAATTACAACATCTTTACAAATTGAATCTTTACAACCTACAGCGTCGTTTACAACTAAACAAGTTATATAATTCCCCGCAGAATCAGGATAATTAAATACCATATCAGCATTATTTCCAACTTCTATACTATCTATATACCAAGTAAAACTTAATCCATTTACAGACTGTTCACTAAGCGTTATTTCAGGGTCAAATATAGTTGCCGGTTGTGGTGTTGCTATAAAATCAGAAACAACACTTGCAGGTGAATCTAAGGTAAACGTAGTGTCTTTTTCACAACCATTATCATCTATAATTGTTAAAGTATAAGTATTAGCGCAAGCTCCTACAGCTGTCGAAGTAGTATTAGAAGATAATTGCCCCGACCATTGATAAATTGGATCAGAAACTATTATTCCTCCTGTAACAGTTGCTGTTATTTCTCCATCACACGTATTAAAACACAACGGATCTATTGTAGTTAAAGACACATTAATAGGATTTGGTTCTAAAACACTCACTATTGTATCAAAAGTACAACCTCCTCCATCTGAAATTTGAACATTATAAGTATTTGCGGCTATATTATCAAACACCGCTGTATTTTGATTCGCTCCACCAATAGAATATGAATAAGGAGAACTTCCTCCAATAGCGGTTAAAACAATTCGACCTGAATTATTTCCATTACAAGTTAAGTCTGTAATAACAACACCTCCACTTAAGTTTCCTCCGTCAATTAACGTTTCTTGAGAGTTGACACTACAACCAGAACCGTCAGCGACAACAATATCATATATTCCTGTAGATAGATTAGAAAAAGTTCCCGTAGTTGATGTTGTAACTCCATTGTCTATACTATAAGTTATTGGAGCTGTTCCTCCTGTTATTGAAATATCAATAATTCCATCAGTTGCTCCACATGATGGTTGTGTTAGTGTTGTAATATAAGAAAAGGCTGAACTTGTTAAGACAAAAGTCGAATCTACTGAACAGCCAGGAGAAGAAACCGTAATCGTATAAGAACCACTTCCTATAGTCGTTAAATCCTCGGTTGTAATTCCCCCTCCCCAATCGTAAGTTTCAGTTCCAGAACCACCTACTATAGTAATGTCAATTCCTCCATCTGTCAATCCACAAGTAGGCTCTGTTACAATTGCAGTAATCGAATAACCACAGCAATCCTCTGTTAAAATTTCTTGGGTAAATTCCTCGCAAGTATTTCCATCTCTAATAACGATATCGTAAGTTCCTGCAGCTTGCGTAGAAAAAGTATTTGTATTAACAAAAGTAACTCCATTATCAACACTGTATTGAATAGGAGCTGTTCCTCCCGTAACAATTATTTCGATAATTCCATCGCTATTACCACAAGAAGGATTAGTTGTATTAACGACATAAGTATAAGCGTTTGCACTAATAGAAATTGTCGTATCTTTTGTACAACCATCTGTTACATCAGTAATTGTAACAGAATATACACCTGCAGCCAACCCTGTTAGATCTTCAGTATTTCCATTAGTTCCCCAATCATAAGAATAATTGCCAGAACCATTGGTTATTGTTAAATCAATTTCGCCATTGGAAACACCACAAGAAGGATCGGTTATAGCCGCAGCAATGTCAAAACTACAACAAGACGCTAAAACGGTAACTGTAACATCATCTGTATTTGTAACACAGTTATTAGAATCAGAAGCAGAAAGCGTATAAGTCTCAGTGGCTGTTGGACAAACTGTTGGAGTTAATGTTAACTCATTAGTCATATTAGTAAGCGGCGACCAAGTAAAAGGTGCAGGATAACTAATTTCTGGATCATCAAATGTAATATTCCAACCAGACAATGTCCCCGCTCCAATCCCTAACCCTCCTGGAGCATCAAACTCCATAGTCCAAGCTCCATTTGCAGTACAGCCATTTAGATTTGAAAAAGGTTCATTAGGATTCCAACTTCCAGCAGAAGGAAAACTTCCACTATTAATATTAGTTCCTCCTGCTGGGACAAAACAGACCGTATTATATGCCCCTGTTGCAACACCAACAGGGACTAAAGTAATTTGACATCCATCTGGAGTTGAAAGAATAACATTAAAACTTCCCTCATCCAAGGTGCAAGTTGAACCCACACTTATTGTAGTACCATTACAATTACAGCCTGAAAAATCAGTACAAACAGAGTTTCCTGAAAAATCATAACCTGTGATACAAACTTGAGTTATTGAATTAGGTAAAATTGTTTGCATGTTAAGACCCTGAACATTAATATCTATTTCAGAATGACCTCCTGTAACTAAAGAAACCTCAGCATTTTCATAAGTAGGTGTTTTAGCAGGTCTTTTAATCACTTTTGCTGTTCCATCCAAATCCACGCAATCACCGGGGCAAACATCCACATCTAATCCAGCGTTAACTTCGATTGTTGGCATTCTAACAGGAATCGTTATTGTAGCATTACAAGTATTTGTACCGTTTGTTATTGTAGCAGTATAACTTGTTTCAGTAGTGATACAAACATCTGTAGGATTTACACCTCCCGAAGATCCCATTGGATAAGCATAGCCGTCGTGATTCCAAGTAATTTGAGAAGTTGGGTCATTTAATGTAATTTGTACATTATCAATTCCCCAATGGTCATATTCAGATCCAGAAACATCATCTTGATGCCATTGAATCATAGTGTTAGTAGTCTCAGCTCCAGGAGGAAGTGTTACACAATACTGATTCCAAGCAGTTAAACCTGGATCATTCCCTCCATTTGGATCCCAATAATCTATATCTGTCCAAGTCGTTCCTCCATCGGTAGAATATTGAACATGTACTCCTTCTTGAGATTCATCTGGACCTTCACATGGAGAAGCGTCACCTTGTATTGCGTACCTCATATCAAAACAAATACTTCCTCCTAATGACAAGTCAAAGCCAACCGTTGTCATATCTCTAGGATTTGTAGCGGCATCTCCCATCCACATAAAATTTGACCCATCGGGAGCAGGGACACCACAAGTATTGTTTGCGATTGTTGTACTCTGAGTGAATTGCCATCCCGTAGGAGAACCACTATTAAAATCTTCTTGAAAAGCAATGCTACCATCCATGAATCCATAAGCACTTAAAGTGGCACATTCTCCGCAAAGCACTGAATCAACATTCGACAATAAATTTAATGTACATTGTGCATTATAATTAACACTCACAAAAACAGTAAGCATTAAGGTGTAAAAATATTTCATTTCTTATTCTAATAAATTAATTTAACGTCATTCTCCATCTGAGAATAAATACTCTTATCAATTATAAAAGGCGAACGTTTTCCAAACAAGAATAGTTGCTTTTATTATTTAATAAAATAGTGATTTTTTACAAAAATAATAAATACTAGACTAGTTTCTTCTATTTCATGAAATTTTTATCAAAAAAGAATACATATATATTAACAATTTTGTATTTTAGGCACGACTATTGAATTAAGTCAATTAAAATTAGACAATATGAAAACTTTATTTATCGCTTTAGCAATATTTTTCACCTCTCAAAAAACGTTTGCACAGGACTATTTAGATTTGCTCAGTTTAATTGTGGATGAAAAATATGAAAAATGTTTATTTAAGTGTATTAAATTAAATGAAAACGCTGATACTCGAAATGAACCTTTACCTTATTATTATGCCGCAGTGTGCTATTTTGAAATGAGCAGAGATCATAAATTTAACGATGACTATCCTAAGGCATTTAAAAATTCACTTTCTTATTTAGGTAAATATAGAAAAAAAGACAAGTCTTTCGAATTTAAAGACGATACACAGGAATTTATTGAAAAAATGAAATTCATTCTATTGGAAGAAACTGAAAACAACACCTTAGAAGGAACTGAAAAAGCAGCTAAAAAAACGGCTTCGCTAATGAAAAAAATATTAAAATTTGACCCAGAAGATCACGGAGCGCTTCTAATTCAAGGTTTAAACTACATATTATCTAAGAATAAAACAGAAGGAAAAAAAATTGTTGCAGATGCTCTAGCTAGTATTAAAACAATTGGCACTGATATAGAGTTTGGAGATATGACTGAAAGTCAGCAAAAGTATTTGAGGTTCGCCCTTATGGAATATGCTAAATTCCAAGAAATTGCTGACCCAGTAGGAGCTAGTGAAACAATTAGTTTGGGGCACCAGTTTTTTTATGAAGACAGAGACGATTGTTTACTTGAAGACAACGCAGCATTTAAAGAATTATACGATAAAATTACAGGATAAAAACTATCTCTGATAAAAATTTAAGCATCAATAATTATTATTGATGCTTTTTTTTTGCTTATATTTTTCGTTTTATACAACCTTATAGCTTATTTTTACGTCCTAATTTTTGTTATGAAGTCAAATATATTATTACTCAGCCTTTTTATTAGTCTATTTTCTTATTCTCAAAAAGGAAAAAATGGAGAAGTCATTATCAATAGCTCTACTATTGTGAATGAATATGCTACGCTTACAAATGATGCGAACACAAATGATATTCAACTAACAATTTCTGAAACAACCTTAAATACTCATGG
>WFNC01000240.1 GCA_015488785.1 Flavobacteriales bacterium
CATTTATTGACGGAATTCAAACAGCAGAAAATTTAACGATGATTTCATTTCAAATTTTACGATTGGTTTTCGAATGCCGTTTGAAAACATGATTTTAGTTTAGATTAATACTTTTTCATTTTTTCCATTGATGAAAAAACGAAACAAAAAAATCTAGGCTAACGAAATCAAAGCTAAATTTATCATTCATCATCGAAATTTTCTGAACTCATTCCGTTTTCATGTCTATATCATTGATGAAACATTTATCAACGGAATTCAAACAGCAGAAAATTCAACGATGATTTCATTTCAAATTTTACGAGTGGTTTTCGAATGCCGTTAAAAATCATGTTTATAGCTTTAAACAATTCTCCTCTTGAGAGGGGTTATACCTTTTGTCTCTCAGAATGCATAGCACGAATAGTTTTACACA
Source organism: Flavobacteriales bacterium (assembly GCA_015488785.1). Lineage (GTDB taxonomy): Bacteria > Bacteroidota > Bacteroidia > Flavobacteriales_D > Parvicellaceae > S010-51. Next base: position 416 of record WFNC01000240.1, read on the forward strand.
CTACTCTCCTTAATTTATCACTCAGACTAGGAACTAGGAAGAGTCTCACATAAATTGCTCAGTTGTGATGCTGTATAGTGTACAGAGTTGTGTTATTGAGACTCTTCGCTTCGCTCTGAGTGACAAACTGTTATTGTTTATACTGTGCTAAATTTATCTAGATAAGGAAAAGCATTTTGTGTTGATTTATCTTCCCATTAAATATGTAGTAAAACTATTAAAATTAAGACACGAACTAAACACGGACTCTGGTGAATTAAATATGAACTATCTATGGAGTATCTATGGAGTAAGTATGGAGTAACTGTAAAGTAGTAGTTCTTTAATTAAGAGATTGCCACGCTGTCGCTCGCAATGACAGGTTGGTTTGTTGTTCTTCCTTGCAATAATGAGATTGCCACGTCGTTCCTCCTCGCAATGACGGGTTGCCACGTTGTTCTTCCTTGCAATGACGGGTTGCCACGTTGTTCTTCCTTGCGATGATGAGATTGCCACGTTGTTCTTCCTTGCAATGATGAGATTGCCACGTCGTTCCTCCTCGCAATGACGGGTTGCCACGTTGTGTCTTGTCCTAACATAGGTTTACACTAAAACCTTAAAAAATGGACAAAAAAAGTAAACAAATTTCAGGATTAAAAGCTGGAAAAATCATTCAAAAAGCAAACAAGTATTTTTCTGAACCAGAAAAGCATTTTATTATCCAAGAATTATTATCATCTGGATGTACAAAAGCTCAAATTTGGGAAAAATATACTGGTCAATTAGAAGAACATGGACAGTTATTACGTTGGATGAGACAATTAGGATATGAAACTTCAGTTAAAACCAGAAGACCTAACTTTGACACCAAAACAAAAGTAATGACAAAAATGAAATCAAAAAAAGATGTTAATATTGTAGACGATTTTGAAACACTTCAGTTGAAAACAAGAATAGCCGAGCTTGAGAAGAAATTAAAAGATGCAGATATGAAGGCTATTGCTTATTCTACAATGGTTGATATTGCTGAAAAGGAGTTTAATATTCCTATTAGAAAAAAGTACAATACCAAGCCATAGAAGAAATGAAAAATATATTTTCACGCATAGGATTAGCCAAGCTATGCGGTTGGTTTGGTATAACAAGACAGGCTTATTATAATCACTCTTACAAAGCTTTTGAAGTGGTAAATAAACATCATTTAATAATTCAGAGTAAGAGAAATCAGAGTAAAACACCCAAGATTAGGAACAAGAAAACTTTTTGATATGTTGCAACCCTTTTTTAAAGAACATCAAATTAAAATGGGAAGAGATGCATTGTTTAATCTTTTATATATCAGTCATTTATTAATACGTAAACGTAAAAGGAAGATAAGTACAACTAACTCATATCATAGGTTTAGAAAATATCCAAATCTCATAAGAGAATTTATTCCTACTGCAATTAATCAATTATGGGTAAGTGATATAACCTACTGGAAAATTGGAGAAGGATACGTCTATATTAGCTTTATAACTGACGTATATTCTCATAAAATAGCTGGTTATTATGTAGCCAAAACATTAGAAACTATCGAGTCTATACAAGCATTAAAAATGGCATTAGATGATTTAAAAACAGAAACAACTAACTTAATCCATCACTCTGACAGAGGAGTACAATATTGCAGTAATTCGTATGTAAAGCTATTACAGGATTATAATGTAAAAATAAGTATGACAGAAAATGGAGATCCGCTTGAAAATGCAGTTGCTGAAAGAATTAATGGAATTATAAAAGAAGAATATCTACATAACTATCAAGTAAACAACTTAAAAGAAGCAAAAGAGTTATTAAAAACTGTTGTAGATTTATATAATAACGAAAGACCTCATATGAGTATAAGTAATCTAACACCTAATCAAGTACATCAATCAACAGAAAAATTAAAACTAAACAAATTATGGAAGAATTATTACAAGAAAAACAGTAATATTGTAAAGCAAGAACAGGACGTAAAACAAACTGTAAATTTATTGCAGGATTAATTATTAAAACTGTAAACTTATTTTAGGACGAGTCACTTCTTTATAAAAAGGAACACCAATGCTAATGCAGAATCTTTTAACGCTAAAATTAAGCTTTTTAGAGCCAATTTAAGAGGTGTAACTGATACCCAATTTTTCTTATTTAGATTAAGTAAACTTTTTGCCTAGTCCCCAACTTTATATGTGTCCCGTAAACTCATACTTTTTTACAAAAACAGCTAAAAAAAGTTAAATGATGCTTTTTTACCGTTTATGTTTATTAGTCACTATTAGGTAGAAGTACTGATTAAGGCATTTCATGTAAAACAGCATAATTCACCATAAAAGCTGGTGGTGCATCAAAATTTATTATGGAACTAGTATTGGTAATAGTCAAGATATTGTTTCCAACAA
>WFNC01000241.1 GCA_015488785.1 Flavobacteriales bacterium
AGACTGAAAGAAACATCAGAATCATGGATAAGTTGCATCTTTTTTATAATGAATTTGAAAAATTACAGGAAAAAATCTTCCTGTGCCTTCTTTTTTGAGTTCTTTTCTCTAGATTTTAAACAGCCTATCTTAAATATAGAATTTAAGTCAATTTTTAACATTCAAATACCGCATAAAAAATATTTTTTGCCTGAAATTTTAATTCAAGAAAAAGCGTTTTTGTAACTTTTTCAGTAAACCCTATATAATACACCAGATTAAACTCGGTAAAACCTAATGATTAATGTAATTCCCGCTCTTTATTCTGAATATTTACTTAAATCTTTTTTCTCTAAATTTAGCAAAAATAATTAATGCAATTACGGCGAATATAGAAATCCAAGCCCATGTTGGAAATGCAGGAGCACCGCCTCTAGCATAACTATGCAAACCTTTAGTTAGGTAATAGTTGACACCTATAAAAGTCATAAGAACTGTACTAAAGGCAACTATACTTGCAACATTAAAAGCAAATTTTCCTCTCAATCCTGGAACTAAGCGCATATGCAAAACAGTAGAATAGACGATTACAATTACCAATGCCCAAGTTTCTTTAGCATCCCATCCCCAATATCGACCCCAAGATTCGTTAGCCCAAACTCCCCCTAAGAATGTTCCAATAGCAGCCAAAACTAGTCCTAAAGTTAACGTCATTTCGCTTACGTAGGTTAGTTCTGAAATAGTTAGATCTGACGTTTCTCTGTTACGATCTGTTTTTCCAATATAGATTAATATATTAATTAATCCTAGAATAAACCCTAGCCCTAGAAAACCATAACTAATTGTAATTGCAGCTACGTGAATGACAAGCCAATAAGATTTTAAGACTGGTTGTAAATTGGTTAACTGTGGATCGAAATTACTATGTCCTGCTGTCATTAAGACAAAGAAAGCTAACCATGCCGTTGCGGCTAAAATAACTTTAGACGAACGAATAAAAAAGAATCCAGCAAATAAGCCTCCCCAAGCGATAAGAACTAGAGCTTCGTATCCATTACTCCAAGGAGCGTGACCTGTTAAATACCAACGAATACCCATTCCATAGGTGTGTGCTAAGAAAAGTAAAACCAAAACAGACACTAATGTATAATTCAAATAAACGAGCCATTTTGGAGGGGCTGTTTTTAAGTTTTCGATTAATCCAAAAATTAATAGAAATAGACCTATTAAGGCATAGTAATTTTTTAAATTGCCAAATATATTTTTATTATTATAATACATTTCTAAAGCGATGTCACTTTGTGAGGGTATAACTTCTGGATTAGCGTCTTGTAGTTGAAACCTCTTTAATTGATTTAAGATTCCATCTGTCATTTTGTAATTATTATGATCTATTGCATTTGGCAATGAATCCAAGTACATATTCAATAAAATAGGGTAGGTTAAGAAGGACACTTTTTCATCTACAACTATTTTAGATGCTAACGAATCTCTAACTGTTAGCCATTTATTGGTTGGGTCATCTTTTAATGGGAATATTTTTAAAAATCCTGATTCCATAACTTGCATTGCAATATTAAATCGCTCATCTACTTTTATCAATTCTTTATCAAAAACGGTTTGTTCTTTGGCTTTCTTTCGAGAGCTTTTCATTATTTCATTATAAATTTTATATTGTTTGTCTTCGGAATAAAAATCGAGCATAGTCGCCCATTTCCCCTCAATACCTAACAATTCTCTAACTCCTGTACTTGCTCTAATGGCAATAAGAGGTTGCGACGCCCAAAAGCGAGGATGAATGTGCATGTCTAAATAAACCTGCATTGCTGAGTATTCTACTCCGTCGATTGTAACTGAATTTTGCTTAGAAATTTTATGCAATACATCGTAAGCTAGCGTATGAATTGGTTCTATTCTTCCTTCGTAGGTTTGAACGAGCATTTCTCCAAATTCGTTGGCTTTCTCTTCTGAAATTACATTTACTTTGGTTTCTTGTGCGACAGTAGAACCTAATAATCCAATTACAAATAAAGCGGATAAAGCCATTGATTTTCTTTTTGCTCTAATTTTTTTCAATCGCTTTCTAAGTTCAATAAAACGAGAGTTCTTGTTCAATAAAGAAAGAATAAATCCAAGTGCCAAAACTACGTACCCGATATAGGTAATTAGCGTTCCCCAAAAATCGTGATTAACCGAAAGTATAGTTCCTGATTCGTCTGGTTCATAAGACGATTGAAAAAAGCGATAACCTTTGTAATCCATTACATTATTCATAAAGATTTCTTGTTCTTGATTTACGTTATTTACACTGTCTTTTAAGGTAACGATACTTTTAAAAGATGATGGACTCATAGATCCTGGGTAGCGGTCGAGTATAAAATCATTTAAATAAATAGAAAAGGGGAGGTGTATTGGTTTTGCGCCGTAACTTAAATTAAAAAGTAAACCATTTTTAGAAAACTTAACAAAATTAGCCATTCTATTTGCTCCTCCTAAAATAGTAATGTCTTCTTTTTCTCCATTATAATCTAGTGTTACAATTAATGCATCTAAATTACTAGCTTTATCATCTTCACTTTTTTGTAATCTTTTAATTGCTTTTTTATACATTTTCTTAAAAACAAATTGAGTTCCCAAAACATTGTGCAAGTGCATAGGCGAAAATGTTTGTACCGAATCTTTCCAAAGTGTATCTACGGTCATTTTTGGCATTGCTGTTCGCTGAATGGTGTATGGCGTAAGAATGGTTAACATTTCTGCAACATCGTTTATTTTTATAGCGTCGTGGTTTGAGTTATTGTTGTATGAAATATGTAAGTTCCCAATTTTCTTAATCTCTCCTTCTGCTAGTAAAACAGTTTCTCTTCCTGATTTTCCTGCAACAACCAATTCGAGCATATTTACACCATTTTCTTGATTTTCTAAAGTTACTTCTTCTGCATTCTTAATGTAGTTTTTAAAACTAATATCAAAATGTCCTTTAGTTGGAAAGTCAACAGGAATATTAAAATAATTACTAAAAAATAAAGTGTTTTTATCAGAATAAAGTTCCGAAAAGTTAACTTGCTTGTCGTATTTGAATTGTTTTACTTCGTCGGTAACAAATAATTGTAAATATGGCTCGGCACTATACATTACATTCGATTCTTCCTTTTCAGAAATAGGCATAATTCCTTCAAAACCTATATAACGAGTTAGTCCAGCTCCAATTAATATAATAATAAAACCTAAATGAACCAATAGAATTGAAAATTTACCTTTAGCTAATAAATTGTACCGATTTATATTCCCAATAAAATTAAAAACCAAAAGTAACATCACAAGCGTAAACCATCTGGTGTTGTAAATTACCAAACGAGCAGTAACGGTGTCGTAACTATTTTCAACAAATGTAGCTGTTCCTATTGCGAGTGCAAATACAAGCATCAAGAATGTCATCATTCTAGTCGAAATAAGTATATTAATTAGTTTATCCATTTTCTTTTTTTATTTAGGAATAAGGTCCAAGAACCAAAAACCAATGTCTTTTTTACTATCTTTATCTGGAGATTTATATGTTCTATAAATTTCTTCTCCTTTTGTAAATTCTATAGGCGTTTTAAAAATAGGACCGTCAAAACAAAAAGTATGAAATTCTCCGTTTTCGCCACAAGGGTCAACATTTTCAGGTAAATCATTAATAAAGTCCTTGTCTATAACTCTTCCTAGAAAAGATTTATCAAGTAAATTAGAATTTAGCGTTAAAACAACAGCTTTAAACCCTAAATCAATAAAATCATGAATTAGATCTTTTGTGTTTTTTTTCCACAGCGGATAATGACTTTTAATTTTAAGCGGCATCAATTGCTCTTCTCTATAAGAACGTAAATCTTCAAGGAAAATATCACCAAAAATACAGTCGGTAAACTTTTCTTTTTTCAATTGATTTATAGTTAGATGCATTTTTTCACTATAAATTTTCATCGATGGGCTTTCTGGAAGTTCGATTGTAGCTAAAGGAAGTCCAATAGACTTCGCTTGAATTTCGAGTAGCTCTCTCGATAAACCATGCATCGAAACCCTATTGTGATAAGCATTTACCGAAGTCAGCAACAAATCAATAGAAAGCGCTTGATCTTTCATGGCATAATACAAAGCCAAAGAAGAGTCTTTTCCTGTGCTCCAATTGAAATATGTTTTGCTTTTTTTGTTCATTTTTATTAATCCGCAAAAATACCATTATTAATTATTAAACATCTATTAATATTTGTTAATTTTTAAGAAAATACTCAATGCAATTAGCTTCATGGGAAATTTGAAAAAAAGAAAGACAAAAAAAAGTCTAAAACGATTTGGATTGAGTGTAGTTTGGAGGTGTTTTGTAAATAGATTCAACTTTGTTGATTTTTAGATCAATTAAATGTTTGATAGGAAGTATGGATATTACGCTTTAAATTATAAGTCTTGATTCTTAATTATTCATTTTTAATTAATTAAAGCGATAGTTTTAGCTTTAAATGAAGCTTAACTTATAATTTTTTCAAACATAAATGCATTGAATCCATAGAATTTAGTTATTTTTGAATTTAAAAATTAATTAAGAAAGAAAATGATAAGAAAATATATCCTAATAGGAACTTTAGCAATCGGAAGTATAGCTTGTGATAGTGACATTGATGGTTCTAAGGCGCAAATAACTTCAAATCAAGAAGAAGTTGTAAGCCAATTGAGAACTGAAAATGGAGAATTGAAAAAAGAAATAGCTGAAAAAGATTCTACTCTAGTTAATTATATTGGATATATAAATGAAATAAGAGCAAATTTGAATTTGATAAAAGACAAACAGCGTTTTATTATTAATAAAAAATCAAATTCTGAATCTTTCCATCCTGGGGATGAGTCTTTAGTTGAAGAAATAAAATTATTGGGACAGTTATTGGCTGATAATAAATCTAAAATTTCTCATTTGAAAAACAATGTAAAGGACGCAAATATTAAAATGGACGGTTTGGATGAAATGATTATGTCGTTGACTGAAGACGTTGATGAAAAAAATATGGAAATTTTCCAATTACAACAAGAGTTGGAAAATGTAGATGCAGCTTTTTCTGAATTATTTGAAGCCTATACAGACAAAGCGAGTATGTTGAATGATGCAAATGCGAAATTAACAACTGCTTGGTACACAGTAGGGACAAAATCTGAATTACTTGAAAACGAAGTGATCACAAAAGAGGGAGGCGTTTTAGGAGTTGGTTCGATTAAAGAATTGAAAGATAATTTTAATAAGTCTTATTTTACAGAAGTAAATATAGACGCTGTAACAGAAATCCCTTTGGGAAGTAAAAAAGTTGATTTAGTAACTACACATCCATCGAGTTCTTATGAATTGGTAGGAGAGAATCCAATTGAAAAATTAGTAATTAAGAATGCTGAAGAATTTTGGAGTATGTCTAAATATTTAGTAATTTTAGTTAAATAGTTTTAATGAAACTAGCTGAATTAATAGATGTATTAAAATGGAAAACAAGCCAGTTTTTACCTCAGAATTGGGGTAAAAAGTGGCTTTTTCTTTTTTTTGTAGGTTGTTGGATACTCGTTTTTAGAAAGCCAATTTTGCAAGGGATTGGTAATTTTTTAATTCAAGAAGATAAACTAGAACATTCCGATGGAATTTTTGTATTAGGAGGAAATATTTTTGATAGAAGTACGCATGGAGTCTATTTATTTCAACAACATTATGCTGATACAATCTTACCTTTAGGCGAGGTGGTAGAAAAAGTATTAATGACTACCGATAACCAAAAACCGGATGCGATATTAGCCAAAGAGTTTATGGTCGAAGAGTTGAATACTCCAAAAGAAAATATTGTCCCTATCGTAAAAGGGACAAGCACAAAAGAAGAAGCAGAAGCTATTTTAACATACGCAGTAAATCATAATTATAAAAGAATAATCGTAGTTTCTGATAAGTTTCACCTAAGAAGAATAAAAAGTACATTCAAAAAACCATTTGCAGAAAAAGGAATAGAAGTAATACTAAGCGGAGCTCCCAACTCTAGCTATAGAGAAAGCTATTGGTGGAACTACGAACAAGGATTAATAATGGTAAATAATGAGTATGTAAAGTTACTTTATTATATGATAAAGTATTAATGTTATTACTGAATCTAATTATTTAGAAGAAGTAGGGCTTTGGAATACATCCTCTTTAAAAAGGATATCCAATACCTAAATTAAACTGCCAAGGGAAAAAATCATTTCTAAAACTTCCGTCTCCATAGCTACTTTCATCTTTCCATTTTCCATAGCCTATCCAGCGTTCTTTTACGGGGAGCGCAGGATTTCGAATTGGCATTGCAAAGTCAAATCGGATGATAAAAAAGTCCAAATCCATACGAATTCCTACTCCTGCACCTAATCCAATTTCTGAGACAAAACTTTCGGCTTTAAATTGTCCTCCAACTCTTAATGAGTCATTGTTAATGAGCCAAATATTTCCAGCATCGGCAAAAACAGCTCCTTCAATCCAACCTGACAAGGGAAATCTTAATTCGATATTCCCTTCTAATTGAATGTCTCCAATTTTGTCAAAGCTCTTGGTCGAATCGTAGTAAGCTCCTGGGCCCATAGTTCTAGCTTTCCAAGCTCTTAAACCATTTGCACCTCCTGAATAAAAACTTTTTTCGAAGGGGAGTGCTTCATTCAAGTTTTTTAATGGAACACCTATTCCTCCTGCTATTCTCGAAACTAGTTTGACTCTAGGAGTAATTACATTATAATACCTAAAATCCCCAGATATTTTAACAAATTGAGCGAAACGAATACCTAAAAATTCATAAGCTCCTTGGTAGTTTAGCGGTTGATTAGTCGCTTTTGAAAATGCTCTTAAAGAGTTTCCTGCTGTTTCTAATATGGATTTAAAATAAAACATATTTTTATTCTTCCGTTTAGCTTCTTGACCATTGTAAGTAAAAGATAATTTGGTACTTGCAATAATGTGATCTTGGTAACTTGCTGCTAATAATCGATCATTTAATGCTGCAATTTTATTTTTAAAAGCTGTAGATTTAATAATTTTAATGGCACTAATATTTATTGGTGTAAAACGGTAGGTAATTGTTTTTTTTTCGTGCCAAACATAACCAAAAGAAAAATTATTTTTACTTCTTGTAAAATCGGGCCTTCTTTGATAGTTTAGAATTCCTGATAGTTCTGTTTTAGGATTATAAGCTTTTTTTAATAAGTTTCCGAGGAACAAAAAACGAGGGAATAGTAAACTTATTCGAGGTCCAAATTCAATGGTATTAAATGTGTTACTAAGGTTAGCTGCACCAATTACACCTTCTTGCGAATCATCGTCGGTTAGTAGTCGTTGCATTTGTAAACCACCATTCAAACTGATTTGTAGTTTTTCTGCTCCTTTAAAAATATTTTTATGTGAATAAGAAATTCGACCTTCAACACCTAGTAAACCATTGGTATGTGTTCCATCTGTAGCAACTGTAAACGATTGCATTTTGGAAGGTTGTAATCTTATTTTTGCAATTAAATCATTGCATCCATTTTCCAATGTGTCGAATGTAATAGAGGTTGATTTGAAAACGCCTAGAGAAGCAAGTGTTTTGTAGGTTGCTATTGTTTTTTCCTTGTTGTAAAGTTCTCCTTCATGAAGTCGTATAGCTTTGTAAAGTAATTTTGGTTTGAATATTTGTTTTTTTCTAGCTATAATATCGTAGAAGTTTTGATTTGAAATGGTATCAAAATAGTCTTCATGTTTTAATGAGAAATCGGGGTAAACTTCAATTTTCATGACGTTGTATTGCGCATGTTTCCGTGTGATGATGGTGTCATAAACGGGATCTTTTTCTTTGTAATTTTGAACGTGTAGCGAAACATTTATTTTATGATTATTTAAACTGCTGTCTATTTTAAAGTAGATGAATTCTTTGTTAAAAAATTTATAACCATTATTTGTCAGCATTCTTGTAATACGAGATCTTTCAGCATTTAATTTGTCAGAATCATAAATGTCATTTTTGTTGATTAATGATTTATTTTTAATAGAATCAATGTAGTTCATAAGAATACTGTCGTTGGCGTGATATTCTATTTTATTAATTCGATAAGGAGTTCCCAGTTTGATTCGATAAGTAATTTCAGCTCGGTTATGTTTTCTTTTATGTTTTACAATTTTTTTTCCTTTTTTGTTTACTACAGTATCTGGGAAGTATTTTATAGTAGAAACGACCGAATTGTTAAAATAACCTCGGTTTATGAGGTAAATATTTAACTGCTTAACTGATCTAATCGTTTTTAATGAATCTACAATTACGGGAGCTTCTCCTGAATTTTGAATCCGTTCGCCTAGTGTTGGTTTGGGGTCAATATGTGATTGGGGAACAAAAGAGTAGGGGGTATATGTTTCTCCTTTATTTTTTTTTGCTAATTTTTCATTTTTTAAATCAATTTTTATTTTTCGCTTCGCATTTTTTCTGTCTATTTTTAGGTTTTTATTTAAGGCTTTATTTTGTTCCTTTATTCGTTTCTTTTTTATTCGCTTCTCATTCGATAAATTATAAAGTCTAAGGTAAAATCTTATTTTTCCAAGTGTTTTTCGATTTGGTTTTTGTTTTAAAATAGAAAGGATATCATCTTCATCTATATTTTCTTTTTTTACAAATAGTTGAGTTGAATCTTTTTCGAAAACGAGTTTATTTTTGTCTAATAAATATTTATTTTCAGGCACGTGTTTAGTTATACTACAAGAATTTATAGTAAAAAGGACAAGCAAATAAAGAAGTCCGAGATATAAAAATGTAATTTTTCTTTTCAAAACAATTAAAACATTAACTTTGCAGGTGTAAAAATAACAAAGGTGCTCACAAAATCAGATATAAAACGAATTAATTCTTTAAAACGGAAGTCAAAAAGAAAAGAAAGCGGTGTTTTCGTAGTTGAAGGCATCAAAATTGTTCAAGAATTATTGAATTCTAATTTTAAAATAGAAAAAATATATGCCTTGAGTTCAGTTTTGAATCAATTCTCAGATGCAATTCTTATTTCAGAAAAAGAATTAAGTCGAATTACGCATTTAACATCTTCAAATAGTGTTTTGGCTTTAGTCGAAATTCCTAAGATGGAAATCCCTAAAAACAACTCAGAAACTATTTTGGTAATAGATGGAGTAAACGACCCTGGTAATTTAGGTACAATTATTAGAACTGCAGATTGGTTTGGAATCAAGCATATTGTTTGTTCCGAAAATAGTGTAGATTGTTTTAATTCCAAGGTGATTATGTCAACGATGGGGTCTATTTTTAGAACAAATATTGTTTACGAAGACTTGAATATCTATTTAAAAGAAACGACATTACCGATTTACGGTGCTTTGTTGGAAGGAGAATCGATTTACAAAACCGAATTTAAAAACCCATCAATAATTCTTATGGGAAGTGAGTCGCATGGAATAGCGAAAGAATTGTTGCCTTTGGTTACTGATCCTGTTACAATTCCCGGAGCTGGAAATACAGAGTCTTTAAATTTAGGGATCTCAACAGCTATTTTTTGTTCAGAATATTTTAGACAGAACGGGTAGTTTTTTTTGCGTCTTTCGTATTTCGTTTTACGTCATGCGTCTTTCGTCTTTCGTTTTGCGTCATGCGTCATGCGTATTTCGTTTTTTTTTCTTTTATTTCTTGATTCCCAAGATTATTTTTTTCAATTTACGCCTTACGCCTTACGCCTTACGCCTTACGCCTTACGCCTTACGCCTTACGCCTTACGCCTTTTACCGTGTGAAGGATAGAACGGTTTGTTTGAACTCTTTTTCAATTTTTTTTATTGAAAAAAGTGAGTAGTGATAGCCTGGTTCTTTTTTTTTTTTTTGATAAAAAAAGGACACACCCATAATATTATTAACATTTTTTACAGTTTTGAGCATTCGTTTTGTTGCTCGTTTAATTTTAATAGATTTGTAAGTTCTAAAACACTATAA
>WFNC01000242.1 GCA_015488785.1 Flavobacteriales bacterium
TCTGCTTTAATTTGATTTAATAAAACGGATCTACTCCAACCTAATTTGTCAGTTGCATTTAGATAATACATTTTCTCTTTATTATCTTTAATTTTGTGCATTATTAATAAATTCTGTCCCCAAGGTATTGTAAATGCGATTTCTAAAAGTTCAGTTTCGTTTTTATATTCCAAATAAAACTGACGCATTCTCCAAAGGTTTTGAGGGGAATATCCTTTTGCTCCGTCAACTGTTTTGTTAATATCTCGTGATAATGTATCTACAATTGATTTTCCCCAATTATTCTTTTCTTGGTTTTTAACAATTAATTTTCCAAGTTCGAAATTTTGTCCAATATGATATTTGTTGAGTGATTTATACGCTTCATATTTTGCAGAATTAATTGTTTCAATTACTGCGTTAAAAAACTCATTATATGCTGTTAATTCACTCATTTAGTTTACTTATTATTTCTCGCACAACTGTGAGAGAAATCAAAAATACAAATTCTCGCACAACTGTGCGAGAATTTGTATTTAAAATTTATTTTTGACTACTAAGGTAAGAAATCATTTTATTCATACTCCAAGCATAAGCCTTTCCTGCACTTGACCAACTATCGGCAGATTTAAAAAAGTCAAGTCTCGCTCTTTCCCAAAGTTCACTTGAACTGTCATAGTGAGGAATACAAATATAATCAACGTATTTTGTATCCGTTCTTTTAAAAATCATTAAAGTAGCACAAGGTATACTTTCATTTTCCCTAAACAATTGTTTAAACTCCACATTTCGTTGAAAAGAACTGTAATCTAACCCCCATTCTTCAATGTCCTTAAAATAATAACCTTTTTTCATATCAAGTCCACTTTCTAATTGAATTTTATACCCTTTTGTTAGATCGTTGTATTCTGTTTCAGTTGTTTGAGCATAAGTATTTATTGAAATTATACTTAATAACACGATTACTAATTTTCTCATTTAATTTTTATTTTTAATATTATTGTCTACTCTTTATTATTATGTGGATTTTCGACTGTCTCCATTTTTTTTCGCAATAAATGCTAACGATTTGTATAAGAATAGTAGCGGATTTCAAAGCACTTACTTTTCAATTAAGCACTAAACTTTTTTCAAATATACGAACTTTAAATTTAGCACAAAAACCGCTATTATTTTTATACTTTGTTGCCTACAGTGCATTGTCTTGATTGCCTAGAAATTCATTGTAAGCATTGGTTTTCATTATGTCAATATTAAATTTATTATTGTCAGTTTTTGTAATAATCACACTGTCAAAACCTAATTCATTTAATTTTTCAATTGTTGCTAATTCCCCTTCTTTTAATTGTAAAACTTTTCTTAACAACCAATCGGATAATGCTTTGTTTGGATTGGTCATTAAAGCTTTAGAATTTTCTTGACAAACTTTAGCTTCAAAAGTTTCTCCTGTTGGTATTTTAAGTTTAAAATGTTTATCTCTTTCGGGAAAGAAATTGGGATATTTTTTATGAATATCAATTGGAATAGGAATGTATATTTCTCCAATATTTCTTTTTCTTCCTCCAGCATTCCATTGATTTAAACCACTTTTTTCAAAAACAAATTTTTCTTTATTTTTTATACCATAAAGAGGTAAAATTACATAGTTTTCTCCTTTAACAAGTTTATCTGTTGCTAATTTATAATCAGTATTTGAAAATAAATCAAGTAATAAACTATAAGGATCATCAATTATGTCAATTGGTAACTTAAAAGCATTTTGAGGAATAATAAACCTTCTAAATAAAGTACTTTTTGAATAATTGAATGAGTAAAAATTGTGCCCATCTTCAAATTGTAAACTTGCTTTATTTTCTTTGACAGAATGAATATTTGCAATGTCTATTTGATTATAATCAGTTTCAAAAAGCAATAATTCCTTTTCTCGTCTTGCTACAATATGATAAAGTGATGATTTGATATCATAAACTCTATTTGCTAAATCAATTCTTTCGTTTCGATATTCTCCTAATTTAAAGGCAAGGTCTTTTCCTTGATAATTTTTTAACTCTCTTGAAAGACTATTAAATTCAGCAACTTTTTCTGTACTATTATTGTTTTTAGAAATAAAAGTTTTAAGACCAATACCTATAGAATTAAAATCTGCATCAAAAGCAGTATCAGAACGAGATAAATTGGTTGCATTAAAACTTCTACAAAATATATTTTCAGCAACTCTGTAATTAATAAAAGGAATGGCACTTTCACTAAATAGCCCAGAAAGCTTTGAAACTGCTGAAAGCAGTGTTAAATAATTTCCGTTGTTTTCAATATCTATTTCTGCGAATGATTTCATAAAACTTTCATTATTTCGTTTGCAATTCGCTCAATTAGAGTTGTAGTAACTGAATTTCCTGCTTGCATATATAATCTACCGTTTGCAAGATTTGAAGGCAAAATATAGTTTTTTGGATAGCCTTGAAAAGAAAAACACTCTCTTGGTGTTAGTTTTCGTATTCCATAATCATCTTTTATTAAAGGAACATTATGTCCTCCTGTTCCCATATTTGCAGTTAATGTAGGACAAACATTACTTTTGTTTTCACGAACATAAACCCTTCTCCATTGATAAACTGTATCTTTTGAAGTCATAGTTTTTTTTAATTCAGGATAATATTTATGGTCTTTTGGATAGTAATATCTATCTTCTTGTTTCCCTTTGTCTAAAATATCGTGAATTGTTTTTGTAAGTTTTATTTTCTCAGGGAATTTGAATTTTTGAAAATTTGGAACTTGTTCTGGGTCAAATGCTATGATAAATATACGCTCTCTGTTTTGAGGAATATTAGCGTGTGTCATTGAATTTAAAACAGAACTAAAAACTTTATATCCTAATTTGTCTTTTAAAATTTCAGTTATTACATCAAATGTTTTACCATTATCGTGAGAAACTAAATTTTTCACATTTTCAAGAAAAACAACTTTTGGTCTATGCTTTTCTACTATTTTTTCTACGTCAAAAAAAAGTGTTCCTCTTGTATCTGCAAAGCCTTTTCTGTTTCCTGCAATTGAAAATGCTTGACAAGGAAACCCTGCACATAAAATATCAAAATCGTTAGGAATATAGTTTTTTGTACTTTCTTTTGTAATATCTCCAAATGGAATTTCTCCAAAATTTTCACGATATGTTTTTTTTGCAGCTTTATCCCATTCACTTGTATATACACATTTCCCACCAATATTTTGTAAAGCTAATCTAAAACCACCAATTCCAGCAAATAAATCTATAAATTTGAAAGTGTAATTTTCAGGTGTTGGAAAAGGTACATTTTCAACTTCAAAAAGTAATTGCTGTAAAGCTTCTTCTGCTACAATTGAAAGATTTTCGTTTTGTTTGTATTCCACAAAATTTTCAAGAACTTTTAAAGCATCATTTTTGTAATGTTTTGATACACCATTATGTACATTGTGTAAATAATGGGTAATTACTGCTTTATCTTCAGGCTCAACAAGTCTAATCTGATATTTTTTATTATCAAATTCCTCAATGCTTACCTTATGTTTGTTCTCAATCAAATTCTCTTATTTTATAATAATTACAAAAATAACATTAATTTTTATAATTTCGTAAAGTTATTTGTGATTTGAGATTTTTTCGGGCATTGTAGGCAACGATTTGTATAAGAATAGTAAGGGATTAAAATGCACTTACTTTTCGGTTTAGCACTTAGCACAATTTACAATTTTTTCTTTAAAAGACCACACGCATAATTGTAAATTTTGCGGACTTTGTAAAATGCACTGAACTGTGGTTTAAGCACTAAAACCCTTATTATTTTTATACTTTGTTACCTGCTGGATTTTCTTGTTTAACTTCATAAATTCCTGTGTCCGTAACAATAAACGTTCCTATTTCCGTTTCGCTATATTGCCAAATTTTCTCGTTAAATGTTTCTATTAATTTTAACTTTTTTGTATCAATGTTGAATTTGTATAATCTACTATTTCCCATATTTGGAATAAAAAGAAAATCTCCTTTTACAAAAATACTTTCTGGGTAACTTAACGGTTCTGTATTGTCTTCCCACGAATATTCGCCAATTTTAAATGTCTCTTTTTGTTCGGAAATAGACACTTGCGTTACAGTTTGTCCTGTTGGAAATGCTAACCATAAATAATTAGGTTCTTGATATTTGATGTCATAAATTGGATGACCTTCTCCAATTTCGGCAATCCACTCAATAAATTTAGTTCCGTTTTTGTCAAATCCATAAATTATTCCGTCTTGATAAAAGCAATAATACGTATTTCCATTTAAGTCTTTTGTAATACTGTAACTTTCAATAGATGAGGGTAATTGGTTTTCAATTATTTTATAGTTCTCTCCAATTATTGCTAAAGCGAAATAGTCTTTGTCAACTTTCCTTAATATTCTGGTCTTATCAAACGCATAAAAATCAGGATTTGCACCATTATTCCAACTAAC
>WFNC01000243.1 GCA_015488785.1 Flavobacteriales bacterium
TACGCAGCAACAGACGCTGGAATTTATAGCGCCAATTTAAATAGTCCTTTTTTATCAAACCCAAGTGTTTGGAGCATTGAAACGGCTATTCCTCTTTTAGAATATAACCTCGTTACCTCATTCGGAAATCGACTATTATTTAGTGCTAAGTACCCAGGTTTCCAAACCGATACTTTGTATCAATTTGTATCGGGAGTAGCAAGTAAAGTTAGCAACATGTTACAAAACGACTATTATAGTTTTGACAAAAAAGACGACCACCTTTTAATCTCTGCACACCGTGGCGTGATAGAAATAGATCAGAACTTACAAGAGACTAACCTTTTGTGGAACTACGAAAATGTAGGAAGTATAGAACCTTTTCAATGTATTTGGGATGGAAAAGACTATTGGATTGCCGACAGAAATCACGGAATGACTAGAGTTTCGGACAATTACCACTACGAATTACATTTAATAGACGGTCCATTTACTAACGACGTTTTCCACTTAGCTACTTTGGGCGATCAACTTTGGGTTTCGGTAGGAGGAGCGATTGGAACACCTTGGAATAGTACTTACAACATGAAAGGAGTACTACATTACAATCAAAAAAAATGGGAGATGTACAACGTGATTACCAATGTAGAACTATCGAGCGTAGATTCTATTTTCGATTATGTACATACGACCATAGATCCTAAAGACGAAAATCATGTTTTTACTAGCACTTTTAAAGGAGGGGTTGTAGAAATAAAAGATGGAGAATTGATAAAAATACACACTTGGTACAATTCAACTTTAGAAAGAAGCGTTATTGACCAATCCAAAACTTGTACAGCAGGATCTGACTTTGATAATGATGGTAACTTTTGGGTTAGCAACTCCTACTCTACTCATCCTTTGGCTGTTTACACAAAAGAGGGAATTTGGAAGTCATTCGCAACTTTAACACTTGCCAAAGAAAGAGTAAACTCAGACTTATTGGTCGATAAAACGAATGGTTACGTATGGATGACAGCCAAAGGAGCTGGTATTGTCGTTATGAACAACAACAACACACCATTAGACGAAACAGACGATGAATATAAATGGATTACAACAACCGAAGGTGCAGGAAACCTACCTTCTGACATTGTAAATTCGATTGTAGAGGATAAAAATGGAGAAATATGGATTGGAACAGAGCAAGGCCCTGCTGTAATCTACAATCCTTCCAATATTTTTAACGGAGGTGATTTTGATGCTCAAGAAATATTGATTGAACAAGATGGCATTTTAGAAGTTTTATTAGGAACCGAAAATATAAACGAAATCGCAATTGATGGAGCGAATAGAAAATGGTTTGCAACTGAAGGAGGTGGCGTATTTTTAATAGCAGAAGATGGAACAAAAATGATTTCCTCATTTACAACAGAAAACAGTCCTTTGTTTTCCAATAAAGTAAACGCACTCGCAATTAATCCTAAAACAGGAGAAGTTTATATCGGTACCGACTTTGGTATAATGGGCTACAAAGGAGAAGCAACCGAAGCATTAGATAAATTTGAAGACGTATATGCCTACCCAAATCCTGTAAGACCAGAGTTTGATGGAAAAATCGCAATCAAAGGATTAACCAAAAATGCGGAAGTAAAAATCACCGATGCATCTGGAAATCTTGTCCTATCGACCAATGCACTTGGAGGTCAAGCTGTATGGGATGGAAAAACACTTGAAGGTATTCGAGTTGCTACAGGCGTTTACTATGTATTTGTCGTTTCAAAAGATGGGAAACAAAAAATTGCTACTAAATTGTTGTTTATTAATTAATCCCCCCTAATAAAATGACTAACATTATTATCAGCCTACTTCTTATCTCTCTTATTTCTTGCGCTAGCCAAGAAGATAAAATAGAAAAGAAAGATAAAATAGAACATTCAGAAACTGAACAAAAAAAAGACCCTGAAATATTAGCTTATTATAATAAAAACAAAGGAAATGACACTCCAAGTAAATCTACAGGAGCGGTGTCGAATGGAAAGATGGAGAACGGTAAACTACTTCCTTTTTATGGTGAAAACTTTTCGTATTTCGATAAAGGAAGTTATTTAGGAGGAAGAGCTTACGTCAATAATAAAGTCAAAACTATTTTATTAGACTCCTATCAACAACTCTATAAAGAAGTTCCAAATCGTAAATTTAGGATAATGGAAACCGCCAATAAAAGCGGTGGAGAATTAAAACCTCATCGCACACACCAAACAGGATTAAGTGTTGATTTTATGATGCCTTTGATTCAAAACGATACGCCTTATTATGAATTAGACAAAACTGGAACAATGCATTATTTACTAGCATTTAACAACAAAGGAGAATACGGGAAAGACACGACTGTAAAAGTAGATTTTAACCTAATGGCACGTCACATTCTTATTCTAAACGAAAAAGCTAAATCAGAAGGGATGAAGGTAGCTAAGGTTATTATCAAAATAGAATATAAAGATGATTTATTTGCTACAAAATATGGTAAGAAATTAAAAAACAGTGGAATTTATATTGTTAAAGGATTACCTAAATTAATAAATTCGCTACACGACGAACATTATCACATCGACTTTAAAGCATTATAAGAATTGAAGTAAAATAGCGGTTAAATTTCTTTCTTTATTCCTTTACATTTTTTAAAGATTGAATTAATTCCGAGTCCAATTGTCAATTCGATAAATTCTCCAGTTCGATTCGATTTCTGTTGATCACTTAGCACAATCCCTAATTCCAAAGCTGTCCTCATTGCTATTCTACTGTTAGAAAAAATAACACTATTCAATCCTACCCCTAGTTTAGTATTGAAGTCTCGACTAGTACTCCCTTCAAACCTGTAATCCTTTAAGTTTATTTGAGCAGATAGAAATGGAAATAAAACAGCTTTTCTAGAAATATATAAATCCCTTTTGAGCGGATTAACGAGACCTTTCAATCCAATTTCTCTTACATTATTATTAAATCCAAAAGTTAACGCACCTCCAAAATAAGGTGTACTCTTAAATACAAGTCGCTATCTTATGGTCAAACAGAAAACTAAAACGATGGATAGGAGCATAATTAAAACTAAAACTTTCTCCATAAAGAAAACTATAATACCGATTTTTAGCCTGACTATAAATGGGTGAAATCAACAACATCAAAATAATTATCTGTTTCGTTTTCATTATATCAATAAGAGGTTTATTAATTCTGTACTTTTTTACTTCAATTTAGACTCAATCAAAAACAAATCTGCATTTCGAGCCTTATCAATTAGAGTAATTTTAAAAACTTTAGAAAGCTTGGCTCTTAAAAGTTAATACTCTTTGTAATTCCATAACCAAATCTAAATATTTTGATTTAATTTGTTTCAATTTTTGTAACTATTCAGCGGGCAAAGCTAGCTAAAAAGTAGTTGTTTTAAGAGTAAAGTTTTCCCTATTGAGTTTATCATAACTAATGGCACGTATTTACAACTGAATACGCATATTTACTACCTTAGCATTTGTGAATTTAGGTTCTAAAAACATATCGCTTAAAGATTTATCAACAGATGAATTAATTTCAAAAATAGAAGAATTAATTTCATCAGTAGATTTGTTACAAAAAGAAAA
>WFNC01000244.1 GCA_015488785.1 Flavobacteriales bacterium
TCTCGGTACTTTAGCCTCCCAATTGGGTGGCTTTTTTGTATATCTGTACATTAACAAATGCTATTGAAGAATAGAGCTTCCCGATTGAAAATCGGGAAGGTCGGCAGTTCAAACCTGACTCTCGGTACTTTAGCCTCCCAACTGGGTGGCTTTTTTTGTGTATCTGTACATTATCAAATGCTAATAAGGAATAGACCTTCCCGATTGAAAATCGGGAAGGTCGGCAGTTTCCCGATTATTATCGGGACCTCTCGGTACTTTAGCCACCCAATTGGGTGGCTTTTTTTTGTATATTGGTATTTTATTTTTAGCCACACCAAATTAATAAAATTAAACCTATGAAACATTTTGTATACATATTATATAGTGATTTACGTAACCGATATTATATTGGCTCTTCTGAAAATATTGAGCGAAGATTAGAACGTCATAATCAAGGTGCTACAAAATCAACTAAGAGTGGACGACCTTGGAAGATTGTTTATACTGAAGAATATAAATCTAAGTCTGATGCTATAAAAAGAGAATTATATCTCAAGCGTATGAAATCACGAGTTTATATAGAAAGTTTAATTGATAAAGTTCAGAAATAGAGCGTCCCGATTGAAAATCGGGAAGGTCGGCAGTTTCCCGATTATTATCGGGACCTCTCGGCATACTAAGGATTATGTCCTTAGAGAAATATAGGGACTTTTTTATGTGTGTTACATACTTTTGGGTATTTACATCCTAAAAATCGATTGTATTTCTTTTATACTTTGCCCGGTCCCTGCAACTATTTGTTAGGATTTACTAGCCGCTTTCTCATCCAGTTCTTTTTTCAACTCATTAGTGATAATAGTTTTTAAATGAGCATCTCTATTTAATATATTTTGCATTTTACGCCCCATCACACGAGCAGCAACAATATGTGTTGTGAAATCTTCATCAAATAAATCCATATATTCTGAATTATCGGTAAAAATTTCGTCCACATAAAGCTCCCAAGCTGCATCCAACAATGCTTTAATGTCCATTAAGTCTTTATTTCGTTCCTGCTTTTCGCGCCAAGATATAAGTTTAAGAATTACAATACTATGGGCAGGAATTACTGGAATTGTAAAACCTTTAGGATGCGTAAATATTTCAGTACCAGGTGATTATTAACTTTCATAAAGCCTTCAATGCCTTTTATATCTGAAGCTAAAAGTCTTGTTTTGATGGGAATAGATTGTTGATCTAAAAATTCTTTTAGAAACTCACTGCCACTATGTATTCGTTCTTGTGTCATAATATCATGTTCATTCTAAGGTTTTCTATTATTTTATCAAAATCTGGTTTTATAGATTTTTAAAATTATTAATAAGCCGTTTATTAAGTTCATCACTATGTTCAAACTATTTTAGTAATGTAGCTATAAATCCAGCATTCTTATATTCTATAACATAGGAAATATCTTCCTTATCAGTGGTATAATAATCAGATTTGGAGTCTTTAGTCAGATTTTCCAGTTCATCACTAACAATAGCATTCGCTAAGATGCTTCAAAATAACCAATGATAAAATATAGTTTTAATAATTATTCTCTAAAAAATTTCTTTACACAATATTTGCGATCAATAATTAATCTTTCATTACTTTTGGCATTAATTTAATTAAAACTAAATGAAACCAAAATTCACATTGTTTGAAAATGAGAAGATTATTTTCAATCATAAAAAGATAACGTTAACAAATTATCGAGTTAGAAAACATAGTGGCAATAATATTTCAAGCATTCTATTAGATAATGTTTCGTCAATAGAAATAGAGTATAAATCCAACTACACCTTCTTATTTATCTCAATTATTGATGTTCTGATATTAATCTATAATAAAGCAACTTCTGAGATTACCATTAATTATTTTAATGAGATCTTTTTATACTTGTTTTTATTTTTTCTTGCTTTATTTCTTTTTTCAATTAATAGAGAACTTGTGATTAGTTCAAAAGGAGGTAGCTCTATCTCACAAAAAGAATCATTTACAAATAGTTATGACTTGACAAAGCTTACTGATAATATTGAAAAACAAATTATTGAAATAAAAACTAAATAATAAATTGAAAGGTAGCTTTTTCTCCCATGAAATGATAAGGTTACAATTAACAAACACTTCTATCTAAAGATTTATAAAAGCAATCTCTTTAAGTTCTTGTTCCGATTTCGATATTCCGTATTTAATATCAACATTTCACTTCTCAAAGAGAACGAAGGACTTTTTTTTAAAGCTTTATTGTTCCTCTAAAAGTTGTATTTACTAATTGAACTTAGGCTTTTTTCCATTTGGTTCGGCAAAACTAAAATTATTACGCTGATTTTCGTTTCTCATATCGTTAACGAAGGAAGAAATTCGTTAATTCCCTGCTATTTTTCGTCTTTGGAAGTATTGTATTAAAAAATACTGATTTTTTGCGATTTCAATATAAATTGATTATTTTTGCAGTAATATCATTCTGACATTATTAGAATGACGATTAATAATGAGTAGTAAACTATTTAGAATGGCAGTACAATTAATTGACATTGTTACAGAGATTAAAGCAGGACATACATTTCGTGAGAAGTTACTTGCTGAGCCTTTTGGTGATATCGCTATTGTACAATTAGGTGATATTAATGCTGATAAACTAAATATCGATTCTGCTCATATTTTGGTAAATGGCAAGGGCTTTAAAACTTCTCACTTCCTCCAAAAAGGTGATGTGATATTTGCTGCCAAGGGTTCTAATAATAAAGCAGCTGTTTTTAATGCTGACATTAAAGCAGTAGCTAGTTCGGTATTTTTCATCATTCGTCTTAAACCCCAACTAGTATTGCCACATTATTTAGCTTGGTATATCAACAGCAAATTAGGACAGTCTTATATTAACTCCGTTAAAGACTCATCCACAACTATTAATATTAAGAAGAGGGACTTAGAGAAGCTTCCTGTTTCTTTACCAGAAATTGAAACGCAAAGAAAAATTGCCTCTTTGGCTGAACTTTCTTTAAAAGAAACGGAACTATTGGAGGATATAAAAAGGAAACGAAAAGCAATAAATGAGCAATTAATAATAAATTCTATACTAAAACGATAATGAATAAAAATCAAGAACGACAAGATTTAATAAATAAGACTCTTTGGAGTGCCTGCGATACTTTCAGAGGTGCTTTTGATTCGTCGGAATACAAAAACTATATACTGGTTTTTCTTTTTGTAAAATATCTAAGTGACATCTGGGAGGATACCTATGATGCATATAAAAAAGAATATGGTGATGATGAGGCTCTGATACAACGAAAAATGAGACGAGAACGTTTTGTGCTTCCCGAAAACTGTACTTTTAAGTATATCCACGAGCATAGGAATGACTCTGATATTGGTGAGAAAATCGATAAAATACTCAGTAAAATCGAAGACCAGAACTTAGCTAAACTCGAAGGTGTATTCCGTAATATTTCGTTTAATTCTGAAAAGCTAGGACAAACCAAAGACCGCAATAGAAGATTAAAAGAAATCATTAATGATTTTAATAATCCCATCCTTGACTTCCGCCCTTCCGTATTGGGTAAAGTGGAAGATATTTTGGGCAATGCCTATATGTATCTAATTGAGAAATTTGCTTCGGGAGCAGGCAAAAAAGGCGGGGAATTTTATACTCCTCATGAAGTCTCTATTTTATTGGCTAAATTGGTTAGCCCTAAGAAAGGAAACCGAATTTGTGACCCAACTTGCGGTTCCGGTTCTTTATTAACCACCGTTGCTGAGGAAGTTAAAGACAATAAAGGAGCAGCATCAAGAGACTTTGCTCTTTACGGTCAGGAGAGCAATGGCGACACCTGGGCTTTATGCAAAATGAATATGTTTTTGCATGGTATGGACTCCGCGCATATCGAATGGGGTGATACCATTAACAACCCGCAACTTTTGGAAGCAAACAGCCTGATGAAGTTTGATATTGTTGTGGCCAATCCTCCATTTTCACTGGATAAATGGGGCGCAGATACTGCCGAAGCTGACCGTTTTAAACGCTTTTTGAGAGGTGTGCCGCCAAAGAGTAAAGGTGATTATGCTTTTATATTGCATATGATTGAAACCACTTTGCCAACAGGCAGAGTTGGGGTTATTGTGCCTCATGGGGTATTGTTTAGAGGTAGTTCCGAAGGTAAAATACGAAAACAATTAATTGACGAAAACCTTCTGGAAGCTGTTATTGGTTTGCCTTCTAACTTATTTTTTGGAACAGGTATCCCTGCTGCAATATTGATTTTTAATAAAGCAAAGAAAAATACGGATGTTCTATTTATTGATGCTAGCAAGGATTATTTAGATGGTAAAAACCAGAATAAACTTCGAGTACAGGATATAGAAAAAATTGTAAGTTCTTATAAAGCGTTTGAAACTACCGATAAATACTCATTCCGGGCAAAGATTGAAGATATTAAAGAAAATGAGTATAATCTAAATATCCCTCGCTATGTGGACACTTTTGAGGAGGAAGAGCCTGTGGATATTGCAAAAGTACAAGAAGAGATTGATGAATTGGAGAAGGAGTTGATTGAGGTTAGAAAAGAAATGAAGGCGTATTTAAAGGAGATGGATTTGTAAAAGTATCGAATTCGAGGGAATTAAAAGGGGTCGATTTCGACCCTGTTTATAAAAATGGTGTAAAACAAAGATAATGGCAAAGCAAATTCAGAATAAAGAGTATATAAACACTTTAATGGTGCTAAAAGAACGAATTGTTAAAGCACAATACAATAGTTATAGTGCCGTGAATTCTGAAATGATATTGGCTTATCTCGATATTGGAAAAACTATCTCGGAGAAAACGAAATTAGGATGGGGAACATCGGTAATAAAACAGCTTTCCATTGATTTGCAAGCTGAGTTTAATGGTGTAA
>WFNC01000245.1 GCA_015488785.1 Flavobacteriales bacterium
GACACCACTATACATTTTAAGTTTTGTAAACCAGATACAATTACACACACTGAAAGCTTTAAAATATACCCCAACCCAATCAAAGACATTTTAACAATAGAACTACCCGAAGAACTAGATTTTAAAAATCCTATTAGTTTTCGAATAGTCGATGTAGCAGGACGTACTGTATTGCAAAAACAGTTAAGAAGTAACCGAGAAATTGTGAATACACAAAAGCTAGCCAGTGGCGTTTATTCGGTTCTTGTTTCGCAAAATAACGCTACAATTTATACCCGAAAAATAATTAAATAGTTCAAAAAACACTAAAATCAGTAGCGTTATCTAGTGAAAATTCAACTCTTTGGGAATAGAATCGGTTATGTTGATTATTCATAGCATGACTTGAAGTCACGCTATGAATAAACACTCAAAAGTCATAAAAAAACAACCTTTTCAAATCCAAAAAAAAGTTAAACACATTGAGCATAGTTTTTTTTCAAAAAGCATATCAAAGATATAAAATGAAATGAAGAAGAAGCGATTTAAGCTTGTTTTTTTTATTTTGATTTTAAGGGAAGTTATTTTCTGTTAATTGAATCTAGTTTCCAATGTAAAAATACATTTTATAGAATCGACTAAACCATAAAATTACCATTTTGTATAAAAAAAAAAACGCTAAACAGTAATTTAATGCTGTTTATTTTCGTATATTTGCAATGTTAAAAAATTGTTAACAATACTTCAATCTAGTTAAAGTATTGAACTCTAATTATTTATAAAAAAGAAAAAGAGAGTGCTGGAACACTCTCTTTTAAATACAAGTCGTCAAATAATCTATTGTGCAGACTAGGTTAAAACTTTACGCAATCTCGGTACTCGTAATACCTACATGCGAATACTAAGATACAATTATTTATTTGTAGGCAAAATATTTTAACCTTGCTGATCAGTTTGATTTTAACATTAAATTTCAGCAAATGACTAATAACAGGGTACTATCATTATCTACAGCTCCAAATCCTTTAGTTAACAACTCTGGAAATCATTTCTTTTTCTTTAGTATTATTGACGATTTAAGTACTCCTACCATTGTCGAAAATGAATTAAAAAATGACACAATAATATTATACTTTACGCTAGACAATATACAATATTACCAAACGGACAACATTCCCTATTTTAAATGCGATTGTAAGCATGTTGGGGTAAAACAATAAATAAAATAACAATGAGAATAATAATTTTAATTTCGATAACAACTCTTTTTTCAATCTTGACTTATAGTCAAGAAAACAAAGAGAATGAAAGCTGGTTGGTAAGTATAAAATCTGGGCCATCTTGGTCTCAATATAACTTTAAACCATTGAGTAATATCGAGCAATCACTAGGATACACACTAGATAAAAAACTAAACATGAATTATGGAATTAATCTTATTTATTTTCAAGAAAGAATATCCTTAAAGGTTGGTATTTCATTTTTAGACAAAGGATATAAACAAAACTACACTTGGACAGCTCCAAACGGTATAGACCCAGCTTTAGATCCTGTAGTTCCAGTTTCGAGTACGCTAAATGCATATTATGTAAATGGAGGTATAGCATTTGGTTACTCCGTTGTAAAACAAGAAAAAATAAGTATTACACCATATATTAATTTTATGTACGGAGGTTTAGTCAAATTTAAAGAAACTACAATTTACGGAAAGGAAGGTAAAACAACAAAAGAAACAAATTTAATTTATCATCAATTAGCAGATAAAATATTAACACTCTCATTCTCATTGGACGCTAGATACAATCTGACACAAAGAATAGGCGTATTGATTTCCCCCTATTTAGCCAAAGATGTAAATAGTGTTGATAATAATTTAATCACAAATACGAATTATATTTTGGGAGGTAGTTTAGGGTTATATATTAATTTATAAGCTGAATGAAAATAAAACTAACATATCTAATTATTCTTTTGTCCCTTTTTTCATCAATAAAAGCACAAAACACGTTCTATACCTTTTTGGATGGATGGTCAGGTATTGGAGTGGTAGAAATAGGAGATTCTATAAAAACGGTCAGCAACTATCAGGAATATTATAATGGAGTTGCATGGTTAAAAATAAACACGGTTGACAATGATGGTAATATTCACAATGTATGGGACACACAAAATGATTCAATAGATTTTGAAGATGCAAAAGGATATTATGCTACCGATTTTACAGATACTAATAGATGGTTTATTAGTAGTTGTTATTCTAACAACTTGAATAACTATTACCCTAGGTTAATACATTTCTCAAACAAGTTAGATTCAATCGATTTAGCTTTTAAAATTCCTTTTTACACTAGTGGAATTGATGGAAAAATAGATGTAGTGAAATACATTAATGATTCAACCATTTTATTAGTAGAATACATTCGAGAACAAAGTCAAAATAAAGCTCTAAGATTTATTTGTGTTGATGATGAAGGTAATGTCAACTGGAATCAAATTTTCTCCTCTGTAGAATGGTCTGATTTCTTATTCTTAAAAATTTCACTAGCCTCTGATGGCGGATATTTTCTTTCTTGTTTAGAAGCTCCTGACGAAGGGTTAACCCCTAGTACAATAAATAAGTATTATTTATTGATAAAAACCGACAGCAACGGCATTGAAGAATGGAGAAAAAGAATTCACGGTCAAGACTACACTTCTTTAGGAGGAGATTTAATAGAAAAAGACAGTAATAGTTATTTAATCACGTGGGCAGAGCGTAACTTAATTCATAGAGAAAACTCTTTAATTGGCCCAGGAAAAGGAC
>WFNC01000246.1 GCA_015488785.1 Flavobacteriales bacterium
AAATGAAAATACTAATAACAGGTTCAAACGGACTACTCGGACAAAACATCGTTAGACAACTTTTAGAAAACGGAAGTGTAGATTTCTTAGCAACATCTAAAGGAGAAAACAGAATGTCTGATTTAGGTAGCGAAAACTATCAACAATTGGATATTACGAATAAAGAAGAAGTAAATGCTATTTTTAAATCGTATCAACCAACCGTTGTTATAAATACCGCAGCAATGACCAACGTAGATGCTTGCGAAGAGCATCGAGAGCAATGTTGGGATATGAATGTAAACGCAGTTGATTATTTAATTGATGCTTGTAAAGAATATAATGCACATTTAATACATCTTTCAACCGATTTTATATTCGATGGAGAAAATGGACCTTATAAGGAAGAAGATAAAGCTAATCCGTTGAGTTATTATGGTCAGTCAAAATACGAAGCGGAACTTTTAATCGAAAAAAGTGGATTAAAGAATTGGGCAATCGCTCGTACTATAATTGTTTACGGAGTAGTCGAAAAAATGAGTCGTTCCAATGTGGTGCTTTGGGCAAAAGGAGCATTAGAAAAAGGAAGTCCAATTAACGTTGTTGACGATCAATTTCGTTCTCCAACGCATGGAAGTGATTTAGCGAAAGGTTGTTTACTCATTGCTGAGAAACAAGCACATGGAATATTTCACTTGTCGGGAAAAGAAGTAATGAGTATTTTAGAATTGGTAGAACAAGTTGCCGATTTTTATCAATTAGACAAAAGTATTATTACGCCTATAAAATCCAAAACCTTGAATCAAGCAGCAAAAAGACCTCCCGTTACAGGTTTTATTTTGGATAAAGCAAAGAAAGAATTAGGATATAATCCAATGTCATTTAAAGATGGGTTGGCTTTGGTTACAGAAGAAATTAAGAAGTTTAGTTGATTTTTTTAGGTAACTTAGATTTTGCATTTCGATGATGAATAGAAAGAAATAATAATACAGAAGTGTTATTGTTCTAATAATAGATAGAATATGGTCAAAATAGTTGAAATCACATTGTTAATCTTGTTTTTGAGTCATCAACTGTTTGCTCAAACGGAAGTAATAGGAAAAAGTGTTTTAGAAATTGGGGATAAAATTGAAATCAAATCAATAATATTGGATGAAAATAGAGTTTTAAATATTTATTTGCCCAATGGTTATTCAAAAGATTCAATAAAAAAATATCCTGTCATTTATCTTTTAGATGGGTCGATTGATGAAGATTTTATGCATGTTTCAGGGTTAGTTCAGTTCGGTTCTTTTTCTTGGATAAATATGATACCCGAAACAATTGTTGTTGGAATTTCTAACGTTGATAGAAAAAGAGATTTTACATTTCCAACAACAGTGAGAAAAGATAAAAAGGACTTTCCAACCACGGGAGAGTCAGAAAAATTTATTCTTTTTCTAGAAAAAGAACTACAACCTTTTATTGACGCTAACTACAATACAAATAATATTAAAACAATAATAGGGCAATCACTTGGAGGGCTTTTGGCGACTGAAATACTATTCAAAAAACCTTATTTATTTGATAATTATATAATCGTTAGTCCAAGTTTGTGGTGGGATGGCGAATCGTTATTGAAATTAGAACCAAAAGAATACAGCACAAAGAAATCAATTTATATTTCAGTCGGAAAAGAAGGAGCGGTTATGGAAAGGACGGCTAAAGAATTGTATGAAAAATTGATTAAAGAAAAAAAGAAAAATGCAGCACTCTTTTTTAAATTCTTTAAGAATCAAAATCACGGAGATGCATTACATTTATCCGTTTATGATGCGTTTGAAGAGCTGTTTAAGAAAGAATAGAGAATGAATAATCGTAAGTTAATTCATGTTTTCTAAAAAAAAACAAAAAGCTGAATGCATTGAGTTTTTTTGAAGTCTAATCATAAAGCAATAGATTACTTGTTTTTTATTCACGGTTTTGAATCTCATAGGTAAGCACATGTTTGGAATTACTCCTATTTTTTATTCGTGATTTTGAACTAGAATCGTAAAATTGTGTAAGAGATTACTCAATTTTTATTTACTATTTTGAATCCGATGGATAAGCCCGCGTTAGGGATAGAAACGGCATCCTTTTTTGTTTTTTACAAAAAAGATATAGTGGATAGCCCGTTTAAACGCCCAAGTAATCATCTAAATTTATTATTTCTTTGCTGTAAATTAAAACCGAAAAGTGAATAGGTTTGAGAGTCAAAAAAAAACACTATCTTTGAAGGAGACACTTTATACCAATTAAATGAGCAAAGATTATACATTATCTCCTCGAATAGATCAAGTAGGAGTAAACGATAGAATAGAAAGAATCACGAAGAGAAGCCTAAAAAAAGAAGCCAAAATGAAAGGTTTATTGATGGCGCTTAATATGATTGATTTAACAACTTTGGAAGGAGCTGATACCGAGAATAAAGTTAAGCAAATGTGTTACAAAGCACAAAACTTGCATTCAGAGTATGCCGATTTACCAACCACAGCAGCGGTTTGTGTTTATCCAAATTTTGTAAAAACAGCAGTCAAAGCAGTAGAAGGATCGGGGGTGAAAGTAGCGTCAGTTGCAACAGCATTTCCAAGTGGTCAATCGAGTTTAGAAATTAAACTTTTAGATACTAAAATAGCCGTAGATAACGGAGCCGATGAGGTAGATATGGTTATCAGTCGTGGGCGTTTTCATTCGGGAGATTACAATTTTGTATTCGACGAAATAGCAACAATAAAAGAAGCTTGTGGAAACGCAAGACTAAAAGTTATACTTGAAACAGGAGAATTAGGAACGCTAGATAAAATTAGAAGAGCAAGTGACATCGCTATGGATGCAGGCGCTGATTTTATAAAAACATCGACTGGTAAAATTCAACCAGCGGCAACACTTCCGTTTACGTCCGTTATGTTGGAAGCGATAAAAGATCACTATTACGCTACCGGAAGAATGGTCGGAATGAAACCTGCTGGAGGAATTTCTAACGCAAAATTAGCATTACAATACCTTTTGCTCGTAAAAGAAACGTTAGGCGATAAATGGTTGACCAACGAATGGTTCAGATTTGGAGCGAGTAGCTTAGCCAACGATGTAGTGATGCAAATAGCAAAACAAAGAACAGGAGAATATCAATCAAAAGATTACTTTTCAATCGATTAATTATATGTATTTATTTTTTGACACAGAAACAACAGGGCTTCCAAAAAACTGGAAAGCACCCGTAACAGATTTAGACAATTGGCCTCGAATGATTCAAATTGGATGGTTGTTGTGCGATTCTGAAGGAAATAGAATTTCGACAGGGAATCACATCATAAAACCAGAAGGTTTCATTATTCCAAAAGGAGCTTCCGATGTTCACGGTATTTCGACCGAAAAAGCAATTGAAGAAGGCAAGCCACTCGAAGATATTTTGAACGAATTCAATGCATTGATTGAAAAATCAACGGCAATTGTAGCACACAACATCAATTTCGATAAAATGATTTTGGGGGCAGAATTACTTCGAAAAGGAATAGATAGCCCATTTGAGAAGAAACCGAAAATATGTACCATGCAAACTTCTACCAATTATTGTAATATTCCAGGTCGATACGGTCCAAAATGGCCAACTTTATCTGAATTGCACATCAAACTTTTTGGAAAAGATTTTGAAGGAGCTCACGATGCATTTGCAGATATCGAAGCAACCGAAAAATGTTTTTGGGAATTGGTAAAGTTAGATGTTATATCAATTCAGTAATTTAATTGGTATTATTAAATCTACTTATTCTATTTCCTCAAAGAAGTAGAAATTAGAATTTTGAACGAAAATTAAATGGCCTTTAAATGGATATGAATATAGAACAAAATGAAAGTTTAGAGAGATTGGCTAGCTCCGCTAGGAGATCCGCCAACCGAACTTAACTTTTGTGCCGGTCTATGTTCATATTCATTTTTAGCCTTGTCTTTTTTGCTTCGTTTTTTTGACCAAGAAAAAAATGAAGAGCCTGTCCGGCTTGAGGACATAGAGCAAGAGGAGAAAATAAACA
>WFNC01000247.1 GCA_015488785.1 Flavobacteriales bacterium
GCTAAAGATGACGCTACGGAATTATCTAAAAAAGAACTAAATAGTCTTGTTGAGGAGTTTGGAGAGTTTGATCCTAAATTAGAATTATCTCAATACCAGTTACCTGGAATCGACTTGTTAGTAGATTATGGAGATGGTACTCCAAGTTTGAACAAAGAAGAATTAGAAGCCAATAAAGATAAAATTATTACAACTCTAGGTCATTATAAAATTGATATTATAAAAATAAAAGCGACCATAGGTCCTACGGTTACATTATATGAAATTGTTCCAGCTCCTGGTGTTCGTATTTCTAAAATTAAAAACTTAGAAGACGATATTGCGCTTAGTTTAGCCGCCTTAGGTATTCGTATTATTGCACCAATGCCAGGTAAAGGAACAGTCGGAATTGAAGTCCCGAATTCTAAACCAAAAACAGTTGCCATGCGAGCTTTGATTGCGTCAGATAAATTTCAAAATTCTGAAATGCAATTGCCAGTAGCTTTAGGAAAGACAATTTCGAATGAAACTTTTGTTGCCGATTTGGCTAAGATGCCCCATATGCTTATGGCTGGAGCAACTGGGCAAGGTAAATCGGTGGGGTTAAATGCAATATTGGTTTCCCTTCTTTACAAAAAACATCCTTCACAAGTTAAATTTGTATTGGTTGATCCTAAGAAAGTTGAATTAACCTTGTTTAATAAAATAGAACGTCATTTCTTAGCGAAATTACCAGACGAAGAAGATGCTATTATTACTGACACTCAAAAAGTTGTAACGACTTTAAATAGTCTTTGTGTAGAAATGGATCAGCGTTACGAGTTATTAAAAAATGCTTACGTTCGAAATATTGTTGAGTACAATCAAAAATTTATAGATCGAAAATTAAACCCCGAAAAAGGACACCGTTATTTACCTTACATTGTTTTGGTTATTGATGAATTTGCCGATTTAATTATGACGGCGGGAAAAGAAGTAGAAACACCTATTGCTCGTTTAGCGCAGTTAGCTAGAGCAATTGGAATACATTTAATTGTAGCTACTCAAAGACCATCTGTCAACGTAATTACTGGTATTATTAAAGCAAATTTCCCAGCTAGAGCAGCTTTTAGAGTAACTTCTAAAATAGATTCTAGAACCATTCTAGATTCAGGAGGAGCTGACCAGTTAATCGGTCGTGGAGATATGCTTTTTTCTACAGGAAGCGATTTGATTCGTTTGCAATGTGGGTTTGTAGATACTCCTGAGGTTGAGGCGATTACTGATATGATAGGTGGTCAAAGAGCATATCCAAGTGCATTTCTCTTACCAGAATTTATAGACGAAAGTTCTGAAGGAAATTCAAAAGAAATAGACGAACAATTAGATGGTTTATTTGAAGATGCGGCTTACATCATCGTTAATCAACAACAAGGTTCAGCTTCATTAATACAAAGAAAATTAAAAATCGGTTACAACCGAGCAGGTCGAATTATAGATCAAATGGAAGCGACAGGTTTAATAGGCCCGCACAAAGGAAGTAAAGCTAGAGATGTTATCATCCCAGACGTAATGATGCTCGATGAATTTTTGAAAAACCTGAGAGAAAAAGGTCTTTTAGGAGTCTGATTTTATCATAAAGAATGAGTAGAATGAAAAGCCTTTTTGATTTTGGGCGTTCGAGCGGGCTATCCGCACTCGCTTTTTTTGTTCCGTAAAAAAAACGGAACAAAAAAGAGCTCAAATAATTGCTCTTATCCCTAACGCAATAAAAAAAAATGATGTTAGTATTTTGAAGAAGGAAAAGTGGTTGTTTTGTTTTCTACAGTAGAAGAGGCGTTGCAGAAAAATGAATTAGATACTGATTCAAATCTCAAACAGCTTCGCGAAGTAAGAAGATAAGGATGGAAGTCTCTTGTTTTCTGTTTATGAAGTTGTAGCTACTTAGTATTTGCTTGTGAAATTTTTTATAGAACGCTTTTAGAATGTGTGTACTGTTAACGACTGTCACGGTATTGTAAAGGTTAATCATTGTTTCTTGTTTCTTTTTGTTTTATTTAGTAAATTGAGAACCGTTAAATTAATTTTAGGTGTTAAGCGTATCTTTTATGAAAAAAATAATAACAACAATAGCAATATTTACTTCTTTAGGTTTGTACGCTCAAAACAACGTAGGAGTAGGAACGTTAACGCCTAATTCTCAAGCAATATTAGAAATAAAGTCGGACGATAAAGGGGTTCTAATCTCTCGTTTAACGACTGTTTCTAGAAATACTTTAGGAACGTCATTGACAGCTGCCGAAGACGGGATGCTAGTTTACGATAAAGATTTAACAGCTTTTTACTATTGGGATGGACCAAATTTACAATGGACACAAGTTGGAGGA
>WFNC01000248.1 GCA_015488785.1 Flavobacteriales bacterium
ATCTATAATTTTTATTTCCTCCAAAGGTGGTTGCTTCTATAATAGGAAATCCATGTTCACAGGCTGGATTTACTTTCAAATAGGTAGAAATACCCCATTGATTTAACTTTCTAATTTGGTTGATGTCTATAAAACAAAACTGCTTATCAAAATCTTCTAAACCCGTTTCATAAATCCCAGAGACAATTAAATTTCTTTGTTTTGGCCCTGTTTTTTTGATAAAAAAGATAGAAGCTTTGTCGCCAACGGTTAGTCTTAACTTGTCGGCTATAAATTTAGAAATAAGAATACTGTCACTTATTTTATTGTCCTCATATATAGGAATGCTTCCTTCTTTTAGGTGTTTTTTAAAAAAACGAGTATCAAAGTCTTTACTAATTCCTTTAAAAACAACTCCTTTTATATCTCTAATTGCTTTTCCTTCTTCGTTTTCTGTTTTACTTTCTCTTGCTTGCATTATAGCAGGTTTGTAAGCGAAGATTTGTACATTTTGAATTGCCGATTTTTTACTAAGGTCTGCTGTATCTATTTCGGACACTAAAAGTTGGCTCGATTCGTAAGAAACATTGTTATAAGAACCTGAAATTTGAACATGAGAACCAAAACCAACAATTTTGTTTCGCACTTCTTTTTGAAAACCTGATGCAATTGAGACCGAAAGGATCATTACTGCGATTCCCAAAGTAATGCCTGCAATTGCTAAAAAGATAATGGGTTTAGAGATTTTTTTCCCTTTCGCTCCATTTTCTAGCATTCTTTTTGCTATATATAATTCAGTATTCAAATCCTTTTATTTATTTTGCATCAAAAATACTCAATTTATAGTTACTTTGCTGTTAGTTAGTATTAATTTTATTAGCGATAGAGATGGAAACGATAGCTTTTTGTTTATTTACTTCGTAAAACTTAGCTAAAAAGAGCGACTTTAGAAGCTCCTTTTTAGGTTAGTTGTCTTAGTTAAAAAACAAAAACTACAAGTGGACAGCGTGTTATAACCAAATGAATATTGAAATATGATTTAAGAAATGAAATTTATTTTTACTTAAACGATGAAAATAATTTTGGCATAGCCTTAGCTATGGTAAGATTATTTGAAGAAGTTGATGTGACAATAAAATTATTTATTTCTTCCATTTTATATTTAATTGGTTTTAATCGCCCAAAAAGAAAAACAATAATCAGTATGAAATATTTATATAGCTTAATTTTAATCCTTTTTAATTTCAGTTTGTTAGCGCAAATTACAACTGGAGCCAACCAAACCGAAAAATACCTTCCTTTACTAAAAGGAAAAAAAATAGCCGTAGTTGCCAACCAAACGAGTACCATTGGAACGGTTCATTTGGTCGATTCGTTGTTGAAATTAGGAATTACAATCGAAAAAGTATTTGCTCCCGAACACGGTTTTAGAGGTACTGCCGATGCTGGAGAAAAAGTAGCCGACGGAAAAGATAAAAAAACCGGAATTTCAATTCTGTCGCTTTATGGCCGTAAAAACAGAAAACCAAGTCCCGAAAAATTGGCTGGTATTGATTTAGTAATTTTTGACATTCAAGATGTTGGAGCTCGTTTTTACACTTATATAAGCACCATGCATTATGTGATGGAGGCTTGCGCTGAAAACAATATCCCTTTGCTTATTTTGGATCGTCCAAACCCAAATGGTTTTTATGTAGATGGTCCAATTCTAAATTCGGATCAAAAATCTTTTGTAGGAATGCATCCTGTTCCAATTGTGCATGGAATGACGATTGGCGAGTATGCAAAAATGATAAATGGTGAAAATTGGTTAAAAAATTCGGTTCAATGTGAGCTTACTATTATTGAGTGTCAAAATTATTCGCACAAAGATAAATATCAACTTCCAATTGCTCCTTCTCCAAATTTGCCTAACATGGAAAGCATTTATCTATACCCTTCTTTGTGTCTTTTTGAGGGAACGAATGTAAGTGTGGGAAGGGGGACTAAAACTCCTTTTCAAATCTTTGGTTCTCCTTATATTCCTAAAACAAACTTTAGTTTTACTCCCAAACCTACTTTTGGAGCGAAACATCCCAAACACGAAAACAAGGTTTGTAATGGCTATGA
>WFNC01000249.1 GCA_015488785.1 Flavobacteriales bacterium
ATTTCAGTTTCTCTTTCATTAAAATACATCATGTAATTTCGGTTCAACGCCCAAAAATACAATGCTGTTTGATCCGTTTTACTTGATTTGTTTATGAATCGACTAATCAAATCGTAAAGAGCGAAATAATCACCAGCTTCAGGAGTACTTCCATTATAATAGTTTAAATTTTGAATAAGATTGGTAAGTTTTTTTTTCTTTGAATCGCTTTCAAAACTCAATTCTTTCAATAGTTTATTTAAAACATTCTTCCTTGTATATTCAACCATTACTTGAGCCATCTCTTCTGTAACGTACAATTTATCGTCTGCTGTTATCATCTATTTTTGTATATATAATGCCGAAAACTTAAAATAATTAACATCCAAATGCTTCCCGACTGCATTTATTTTCAAACCATCTTCGGTTTCAGTCATTGCAATTTCCACATCTATTTCTGGAGTCGTTTCGGGGTTTAAAATTGCTAAAAACTTACACCTCCCCATTGTTTTTAGGCTCAAAGAACGTTGTAGTTTTTCTTCTAAAATTTCCTTTACCAACTGCACCTGAATTACCCCTG
The DNA here is from genome assembly GCA_015488785.1 of Flavobacteriales bacterium. Lineage (GTDB taxonomy): Bacteria > Bacteroidota > Bacteroidia > Flavobacteriales_D > Parvicellaceae > S010-51. Next base: position 560 of record WFNC01000249.1, read on the forward strand.
GCGTAATCGGATTATTAGGAAAATGTCCTTCAAAAATAGCATTCGAAGCATTTATAATCACCTTTGCAAATAGCTTCCCTTCTTTATCCTCAATACTTTTAAACTCAAACAATTCTTTTACTAACATTATTTTATCTTATCTATTTTATAAATTCTCTTCTCAATAATTTGGGCGTTCGAGCGGGCTGACCACTGTATCTTTTTTAGATACCAATTAAACAATGAAATGTAACAAATAAATAATTTTATTATCACCTATACTTCTTCAAATAATCATACCATAGCTATGGCTATGCTATGATTATTTGAATCGTATAGGTAAAAATAAACTTTATTTCTTAAGTCACTTTTCATTATTCATTTGGTATGAAAACAAAAAAGGATGCCGTTCACATCCCTAACGCAAAACAAAAAAACCAATCAGCTGTTCGTTTATTTTTTTTTGTGCAATGTACAATGTATTTTTTACACAAAAAAAATCAAAACGAGTAAAACCAGCTCTAATACTTTTCAAAATTTAGCATCATTCCAAACAAACAGTTATTCCATTTCAATAGATATCTCTTTTGAAATAAAACGCACTTAAAACGACAAAAACAATTTACTATCCATAACTTTAGGGTTGTAGATTTGATTGCTAAATGTCACTATTTTTTTATCTCCTCCTTTTTCATAAAACGTAATCTTTTCTAATCGGCTATCCTTTTTAGAAAAATACAATTCTAATTTCGTGTATGTTTTAGACAAAGGTTTAGTCAAAGGTACTAATTCTATCAAATACTTTGTCGAAGATTCAAAACATTGTGTCTTTAAATCTTTATTACTTTGATAATCGCCTTCAATCAACCTCATCATAAACTCATTAACTTTTAAAGCAACTTTGTTACTCGCAGGAATTTTCACTTCCTTACCGTTGTCTCTAATTCGAAGCCGTTGCCCATTCAAAAGAATAATATATTCAAAAGGCGAAACTTGTTCCCAACGCATTTTATTCTCTTTTTCATAATAGAATTTTCCCGTCGATACTTGAGGTTTGTTAAAAGCTGCTAAATATTTTTCTTCCTTATAATCAGAAGAAATGGAATACGTTTTATCGGCTACCGTTTTTAGCTTTTTCAAAACCATATCTGGATTGGAAACCAACTTGTAATCACTCGGAGCAAAAGCAAAAGTAATGACAGCAAAAAGTAAGATAATAAATGTATTTTTTTTATTCATAAGGCAATGTTTTTATTGATGCTGAAAGAGAAGCAATTTCTGTGCCATTAGATTTTAGTTTTTCTAGTATTTTTGGCAACGCTTTTACGGTCACTTCCATTGTATCGTGAAACAGTAAAATTGCTTTATCATTTTTCGCTATAGCTTGTAACGTTTTACGAGCCAAAACAGCGGCATCATTCTCCGTAGTATCGTAAGAACGAAAACTCCAACCAACGGAAACAAAATTTACTTTACGCATCATTTTTGTATAGCGAGGAGAAGTTACTCCAAATGGAGGTCGAATATAATTTGGCTTTTTATTTATAATCCCCCCAATAATCGTTCTTGATTTTTCAAAATCGTTTTGTAATTTTTTAGCCCTAAAAAATGGAATAAAATTACTGTGACTATACGAATGATTTCCAATCAAATGACCTTCAGCGTCTATTCTTTTTAACAATTCGGGATGTTTTTCTGCTTCTTTTCCAATTATAAAAAAAATAGCTTTTACATTATATTTTTTTAAGATGTCTAATATTTGAGGTGTAAATTCGGGTGCTGGACCATCGTCGAAAGTAAAAACAATTCCTGCTCCTTTTTGCTCAGAACGAACAAAGAAATTCAAACCGATAAAATAAGACCCTAAACTAACCAATGCTCCAAAAAGCAAGATGTAAGTAATGATTAAAAACCAAAAACTAGGAATACTCCAATAACTAACGCAAAGGTATATTCCTATAATGTTAAAAATAAAAAAAGCTATTCTAAATTTCATACCGCCTCTATTAGCATTAACCCAAAATTATTTTTGGTTAGGTTATTAGCGATTAATACTTTAGAAGCCTTTCCTGTTTGTATTTTATCTACAGCCAAGTGAAGTCCAAATGCCGAATTTGTAGGATAAATCCCTGCATAATTACTAATATTTATTTCTTCTGAAAGCTGATCCAATTTTTCCGTTTTTGTTTCGAAAGGAGTTGTATAGTAAACCAAATCAACTGCTTCTTTTTTTAGCTTATTGTCTTCCAAAAAAGTAGCCAATAAATTGTTTTTAGAACCACCTTTGTAAATCGTTTTACTTGCTGAAACTTTAGCTAAAGTATTTTCATTTTCAACATTCGAAAGCACTAAAAAAGTCACTCCAGAAGTTAAGTTCAACTTCGCTAATTCTAAACCATCAACAACCTCATCTAAAAATGGAATAAATTCATCTCCTGCTCCCAATAATACGTTCTGCATTCCATTGTCTAAACAAACCATAGCATCTTCCAAGGCAACTTCAAACGACACATTGTTTTGTGTATGCGTCATATTGTAGCCATTGTTTTTTAAAGTCAATGAAACTTGTCCTGCAATCGTGTTATGCGTTGACTGGATAAATGACGTAGGCGGAACTAAACCCTCTAACGTAATATAATTATTTAAAAACTTTGCTGTATCCGTCAAACAACCCAAACCTGTTCCAACGATAATTGCATCAATATTTTCTTCTGTTTTGTTGACACAATCTACTGCGCAAGTAACCGACATCCGAATAATATTGCTCATTCTACGTAAAACTCTAGGATTTATATATTCCTTGTAAACAGGTTTTAAGACTTCTGAATCGGATTCTAATTCAATAAGAGAATTAGAAAATCCAACATTGTTAAACGATGCTTGATGCGAAATGGATGTTATTTTGTTGATGTAATACATTTAATCTATTTTTTTACTGATAACCAAAGAGGTACAATTCCCTCCAAAACCAAAAGCATTGGATAAAACATGATTGATATTCTTATTTTTTTCAACTTTAGAAACGGGGGTTAAACCTGTTTCGGAAATAGCATTTTTAAAATTTAAATTAGGAAAAAGCACATTATTATTAATCGACAAGATCGAAAAAACAGCTTCGATTGCTCCCGAGGCAGCTAAAGTATGGCCGGTATAACTCTTGGTTGAACTAAATGCTGGAACTGTATTCCCAAATATATTATTAAACGCGATTGATTCTGTTAAATCATTATTTTTTGTCCCTGTTCCGTGAGCGTTTACATAATCGATTTCTGACGGATCTAAACCTGCACTTTTTATTGCTGTTTCTATGGCAATTGTCGCTCCTTTAGCGTCTGGAGAAGTTGCTGTTTGATGATAAGCGTCCGAACTATTGTTGTAACCTGATAGTTCTGCTAAAATCTTATTCTTTGTAATCTTCTGGCTTTCCTCACTTTCTAACAATAAAAAGCCTGCTCCTTCTCCAAGGTTCAATCCTTGTCTATTTTCGTCGAAGGGGCTTGTCCAGTTTTCGTTGTAAATCATAAGGGATTTAAAACCACTTATGGTAAATTCTGATAAAGCATCAACTCCTCCAACTAAAACACGGTCTAGCTTTCCTGCTTTTATTAATCTTGCGCCATGCATAATTGCATTGCTACTCGAAGAACAAGCGGTTGAAATTGTATTTACATATCCTGTAATTTCTAATTTATCGGCTATTCGTTCGGTTATATTTCCACTATCGTGGTAAAGTAACTTGCTAAAATCGGCGGGATTTTCTTTTGAGACTTCTCTAAAAAAAACTTCACTTCGATCCATTCCTCCTACCGATGTCCCCGATATGATTCCTGTTGAGAGTTTTGAATCGTGTTTGTTTTTTCCCCAACATTCAGTTGCTGCTTTTATTCCTAAAAGCGAACTTCTCGAAATTTTGTCATTATCAAAATTAGTTTGTTCTGCTAGTTCGTTGTCCGACAGATTGACTTCTCCTACAATAAAATCTGAATTCAAATCGGGATAAGACTTTTTCTTTAGTCCTGTTTTTTCATTCAATAAAGACGCTAATGTTTCAGATACATTATTCCCAATTGAAGAAACGACTCCCATTCCTGTAATGAATATTTTCTCTTTTTTAGGCATCTTATGATTGAATTAAAAATGATGAATTATGAATTAAAAAATAGAGTCAAAATGATTTAATACCAATTAAATTATGAAATATCTAATGGGTATAATATGACGACTTCTTCTTTTTTTTGAAAAGCATATCAAAGATATAAAATGAAATGGAGAAGAAGCGATTTAAGCTTGTTTTTTTTGATTTTGATTTTAAGGGAAGTTATTTTCTGTTAATTGAATCTAGTTTTCAATGCAAAAACACGCCTTTTAGTATCGATAAAATATAGAAATTCTTTATTTACAAAAGGATAAAAGCCGTTAAACATCTATTTTATTCTATTTATTTTCGTATATTTACGGTGATTGAAAATTTACGCCAACACTTTAAGTTAATTAAAGTATTGAATTCGAATTATTTACCAAAACAAAAAAAAGCGCTATAATGGGAAAATCTATGTTTAATCAAAAATTAAAAAACAATACAGACGAGATAATACTTCCTATAGCTAAGTTTACAAAAGGAAACTATATTGTAAGCATTGTAGCAGATGGTAAGGTTGTTTTTTCTGACAAATTAATCAAAAAATAAATAACATAAGCAACACGCTCTTTTTTGAGTGTGTTGCTTTTTTCTTATATGAAAATAAAACTAACATATCTAATTATTCTTTTGTCTCTTTTTTCATCAATAAAAGCACAAAACACGTTCTATACCTTTTTGGATGGGTGGGCAGGTGTTGGAGTGGTAGAAATAGGAGACTCTATAAAAACGATTAGTAACTATCAGGAATATTCTAATGGAGTTGCATGGTTAAAAATAAACACCGTTGACAATGATGGTAATATCCATAATGTATGGGAGCTAACTAATGATACGATTCAATTTGAGAATGCTTTAGCTTATAACTGTACAGACTTTCATAACCCTAACAATCGGTTATTGGCTAGTATTTACATAACTAACATAGATAGTTTATATCAAAATCTATATCAATTTTCCCCTAATTTAGACTCACTAGATACAACAATCGTACTTCCTAAATTTAACAGTGAAGGTTTAATAGGCTCTATAGATGCTGTAAAATACATTAATGATTCAACCATTTTATTAGTAGAACACATTCGAGATCAAAGTCAAAATAAAGCCCTAAGATTTATTTGCGTTAATAAAGAAGGTTATGTCAACTGGCATCATATTATCCCCTCTATAGAATGGTCTAAAGATTTCTTATTCTTAAAAATTTCACTAGCCTCTGATGGCGGATATTTTCTTTCTTGTTTAGAGGTTCCTGACGAAGGGTTAACCCCTAGTACAATAAATAAGTATTATTTATTAATAAAAACAAACCGTAATGGTATTGAAGAATGGAGAAAAAGAATTCACGGTCAAGACTACACTTCTTTAGGAGGAGATTTAATAGAAAAAGACAGTAATAGTTATTTAATCACGTGGGCAGAGCGTAACTTAATTCATAGAGAAAACTCTTTAATTGGCCCAGGAAAAGGAC